>CAYUGI010000087.1:9452-22970 GCA_964444105.1 uncultured Pirellulaceae bacterium | reverse complement strand
ACTTTGGCATCGATCTTGCAATCCAAGCTGGTGACTGGTTACCACCTATTTCAAAACGCTCGTTCGATAAAAGACTGCCGTTCACGTACGCAGTTGAATCGACAACCCCATGGATTGTAAGACAATGATGGATCGTCACTTAGTATTGCCGCTCATCCTGCTCATCGCGTCGACCACTTTCTGCCAAGATTCTGCTGCGCAGAACACTCGTGCCGCTTCCACGTTCGACTCTGCCGCCGCCCGCATGCGTCCTGCCGGTTCGGCCAGTGCAGTCGATCAGTACCGAAGCCAAAATCGATTTCAAGAAACACAATACGACCGACGTTATCAGAATACGCCACAGCCATCAGCCTCTGCTGGACCATCGGCAGTTCGTCAAGTCGCGATGCTTCAATCTGGATTTACTGCTCCGGGTTTGCCTGGAGAAGTTCCGGGTTTGCCTGGAGAAGTTCCGGGTTTGCCTGGAGGAGTAGCGGCAGATTCCGCGGCAATCGGGCAGCCAGCACTGCCCACGATTCCTCGCCAAGGTGCGCCTGCGTCGACTTTCCAAGGGCAACCATTGCCCATGAATCCAACCCCATCCAATCCACCCTCACGCGGTCAGATCGTCGTCAGTCCCAGCGATGCGGCACCCATGCCGCGGCCAAACTTGAGCAACGGTTTTGCGACGGTCGACAATTGCAACTGCGTTTCACCAGCCAGCGGCTACAGTGCCGCCTCAGGAATCGGTTGCGGTTCCAATAGGGGCTACATCTCGCCGGCGTCTTGCAACACGCCGGTCACACCAGGCTACCTACCACAAAACTACGGCTACGCTGCTCCGCCGGCCCAGGTACCAGGCCCTGCCGTGATGCCAGTCAATCCTGGTTTCGCAACAGGCGGAGTTGCGGGCAACACATTTGGTGGCGCAAGTGTCCCACGTGCCCTGATTTCTCTTGGGCAGCAAAACAATGCGGTTCAAGTCGGCCAAGGCTTATGGGGACAACCTGTCGCCTATGTCCCTGGTCAGTCGATTCGCAACTGGGTGAGATATTTTTTCCCTTAGAGAAAATCAACTCACGATCTGACCCATCACGCGTTTGACGATCTCTTCGATGGTGTCAGTTGGCAGCGATTGTCCTGACGGGATGTCTGCTACACCCGCAACCAACGCGTCAATCTCACGCTGGGTATTGGCGACTTGTTCACGTTGCAAATCGGATAGCGGAACACGGCCTGGGCCAAGATCCCAACCACGCGATCGCGCACCAGCACGGAAGCCTTCGGGAAATTCTCCAACTCTGATCATCGCATCGAATAACGGCAAAAGCTGATACTGAAGCTGCATCGCCAATGGCACGTTTTGGCTGACAACAGCGCGATGAAGTGCACGCGTCAGTTCAGGTACCACGCCGCTGGTTGCGTTAGTTCCACCGTCCACGCCCGCAATCAAGAATGGTGCCAATGAAGCGTCCCATCCCGTCAAAAAGGAAAAGTCTTCTCGCATGGGACGAATCGCTGCCATCATTCGCAGCATATTCGGCAGGTCGCCTGAACTGTCCTTGATACCGATCACACGAGGACATTCCGATGCCAGCCGAATGACAGTCCCGACTTCGATCGGTGATGCAAAGAGTGGGATGTTGTAGAGCGTCACGTCCACTGAAACCGTGTCAGCGATTTCGCGGAAGTACGCATACACGCCTTGCTCGCTAAGCCGATAATAGAATGGCGCAACGATGGCGACCGCGCGAACGCCCATTGCACCATAAGCTTCGCAGGCTGCGATCGTTTCCTTCACATTGGCTTCGGCGGCTCCCGCAAGGATTGGTACACGCCCGGCAGCTTGTTCAACGACAATCTGAACGATGCGTCTTCGCTCCTCGGCCGTGAATCGAACGAATTCTCCGGTACTGCCGTTGGGGTACAGACCGTCAACACCTCGCTGAATCAGCCAATCCACGTAGCCACGTAGCGTGTCTTCATCAACTCGCCCAAGTGCATCCACCGGGGTAATGTTGGGCGTCAGAATTCCAGTGATGCGATCGGGCATGAAAAAAACTCTCCGGTGACATACCCGACGCCGAACTGGCGGCGCGCTTAGTTGAGGACATCGTTAAAAAAGACCCATCGCCACCAACGAATATCTGACAATCAGTCCAGCAACGACGACGCTGACCATACTCATCAGTTTGATCAGGATATTCAAGCTTGGACCGCTCGTATCTTTGAAAGGATCTCCCACGGTGTCTCCCACGACAGAGGCCTTGTGTGCTTCGCTGCCTTTGCCGCCGTGATGATCCGCTTCGATGTACTTCTTGGCATTATCCCACGAACCGCCACTGTTTGACATAAACACAGCCAAACAAAACCCACTGGTTAGGCAGCCCGTCAGCAAACCCAGGACGCCCGCCACGCCAAGGAGTAATCCTACGATAATCGGCATCAACAGCCCCAGAAGACTCGGCAGGATCATCTCTCGCTGTGCGGCGATAGTGCTGATCGAAACCGGCCGCTCGTAATCTGGTTTGACGCTACCATCTAAGATCCCGGGGTTCTCCTTGAACTGACGCCGGACCTCGATGACCATTCCCTGCGCAGCACGACCAACGGATTTCATCGTCATGGCACAGAACAAGAACGTACTCATTGCTCCCAAGAATACGCCGACTAACACACGCGGGTTCATCAGCGTCGCGTCGTAGTAATACAGAAAATCACGCAAGTTGGCATTGCGGATAGAAACGATTGCCGCGCCCGTATCGCTTAGCTTTCCGTACGCCGATTCACCCGATACTGCTTCAATCTCGACCTTGGAATTTACTTCCTTCGCTCGCCATGCCGCATTGGCGTCGCTGGCAGTGCCGACCGAAGGCAGCACCATGTAAACGGTATTTTGATTTTCGGATCGCTCTAGTAACAGGTCGTTGGTCATTTTGTAGACACCGTCGCCTTCCACGACTTCGGCAACATCATCGCCCCATCGTTCAAAGCCATCACGAACGCCTTCGACGTAAGCAGCTAGCAGCGCCAGCGCCGTCAGCGCTGCCGATCCAATCGCGAATCCTTTTCCCGTTGCAGCGGTGGTGTTTCCAAGGCTATCCAGGGCATCGGTTCGATCACGAACAATCTCGTCCAGTCCGGCCATTTCGGCATTGCCGCCGGCATTGTCTGCGATGGGGCCATAGGCATCCGTCGCCAATGTGATGCCAAGTGTGCTCAGCATGCCGACCGCTGCAATACCGACGCCGTACAGTCCCAAGGAAAAGTAAGACACGTCGTAGAAATTGAATCCATTTGCACAGGCGAATGCACCCAACATGGCCAGGCAAACGATCACCACAGGAACCCAAGTGCTTAGCATTCCGTCTGCGACGCCACCGATGATGATTGTTGCAGAACCCGTCTCCGCTTGCTCAGCAAGCTTTTGCGTTGGGCGATACTCGTCGCTGGTGGAGTATTCAGTCCACTTCCCGATCGACCATCCGGCTACCAAACCGATGATGATGCTAAAAGCGATGCCGGGGACGAAGCCAAGAAACACCGTTCCGGCTACTTTGGGCATCAACCAAATGGCCAAAAAAATGGCAGCGACACTCACCAACATCGCCGAACGATTGATTCCGGTTGCCAACGCATCTAAGAGCGCTTTCTGGGAAAGTTCCTCACCCGACTTCACCGCGTAGATGCCCACGATCGAAAGTAAGATGCCGATGCCAGCGATCGCGAGCGGCAACAGCAACGCGTTCAACTGCGCGTCAACTACTTCGACGCCCTCGGGAAGCAACGCCGGTGAACTAAACGCCGCCACGCCCAACGCTGATGCGGCTAAGATCGAACCGCAGTAGGATTCGTATAAGTCCGCCCCCATCCCCGCGACGTCACCCACGTTATCGCCAACGTTGTCCGCGATCGTGGCTGGATTGCGTGGCGAATCTTCCTTCATGCTCTTTTCGACTTTGCCAACCAAGTCCGCGCCGACGTCGGCGGCCTTGGTGAAGATGCCGCCGCCAACGCGTGCAAACAATGCTTGGGCACTCGCCCCCATTCCAAACGACAACATCGCCACCGAGATCTGCTGAAGACTCATGGCTGAATCTGCACCATGGACCATCGGGAAGATCCAATACAGAATCGCGAACCAAGCACAGATGTAAATCAGTCCCAGTCCGACAACCGTCAGCCCCATCACCGCGCCGCTGCGAAAAGCGATCTGAAGGCCGTCGTTGAGTGACCGCTGTGCGCCTGCCGCAGTGCGACTACTCGCCTGCGTGGCGGTTTTCATTCCGAACCAACCGCAGAGCCCACTGAAAAAGCCACCGGACAAGAACGCGATCGGCACAAATACGTTTTGAACTTTGAGCACATACGCCGCAATCGCCAGAAGAATCGCGACGACCACAAACACGATCGCCACCCATTTGTATTGCTGCTTTAAGTAGGCGTCGGCCCCCTGGCGAACGCTTTCAGCAATCTCTTGCATCAGATCGTTGCCTTCATCAGCCTCGATCATCTCGCCGTAGAATTTCCTGGCCCAAAAGAGTGCGGCCAGTGACGAAAGAGTCGCTATGAGCCAAACCATTACTGCCATGATCTCAATCCTTGTCGCATGATGCGGTGGTTGCTACGCCGGTCAGAAACCCATTTCTCCAGGTCCTTCCCTTGTCTGAGAAAAGATATTACGAGCGCATTTCGTCCACGAACAGTGGCTTACCACCTTTAATGATCGATAACGGACGAGAAAACTCCTGTAATGGAGCCGCCGCGATGAAAGCCCGTATTCCGCATCACACAAGCGAACACGAAAAAGCCCGCTCCAGGATCACTCTGGAGCGGGCCAAACGGTTTCTTGGTTCCGGACAACCCCGGGGCGAAGAGAGCTCTCTAGTGAATGGTGTTCACGTTTTCGTGAGCGAGAGCCAAGTCGCTTTGGGCTTCGGATAAGAATGACTGCACCGCAGCGGGCGGCTGGTAGCCGATACGGTGGCCGATCACTTTGCCTTTGGGTGAGCCCAATAGCGTCGTGGGATAAGTATCCACATCAATCCGATCGAGCGTCTTGCGATTGTGAAGGGGATTCAAACGGATGGGAATGAACTTCCCAGCCAATCGACGCAGCACCTGTTTATCGCACCAGGTGTTCTGTTTCATCGCATCACAGTAAACACAGTCATTCGTTGTAATAAAGATCACCATGGGTAGACCGCTGCGACGGGACTCTTTCCAACCCGACTGCAAGGTTGTATGCCAAGCAACGGGAGCTACCGCATCGCTGCTGGTGGACGACTGGATCGACACGGGTAGTTCAGCAACGCAAAAAGAAGACGAATAAATGCACATCAGGGATCCAAATCCCAACAAGACCATGATTCGATTCACGGCGATTCTCCGATAAGAAAAGAAATGACGAGCGGCGAACTATAGCGGAAGAATAGGCACCCTGCATAGAATGCAGCGTCTTTGCAGGCTTCCATCTTTCGCGCGTTTGAATGAACTTCCAAACAGGAAGTCCGCCATCGCCGAAAATAACGACAAAACTACAATGGTGCCCCTCGACTACCACCACCCAGTTAAAAAGCCATGACGAAGAAACCACATTTCGTAGACGCTGGTGACGGCACCTGTTTCCAAGTTTTGGGCGGCGACCAGATCACGATCAAGGCGACGTCCGCTGATACGGACGGGGCCATGACTGTTTTGGAGACGGTCGTACCCGCCGGTGCTGGTCCGCCGCGACACATACATACGCGAGAGTCAGAGACGTTTTACGTTCTCGAAGGCGAGTTTGATTTCGAGATCAACGGCGAACGAACAAAGGCCTCGCCAGGTTCGTTCCTGATCGCACCACCCAACCTTCCTCATCAGTTCCGTAACACGACCGACAAACCTGGCAAGCTGCTGATTGTTTGCCAGCCAGGCGGATTCGAGAAGTTCGCTGAAGCGTTTGCCAGCCTGCCGACGGATCAACCACCCGACATGGCCAAGATGGCGCAAATCGGTGCTGATCACGGCATTTCGTTTTTGCCACCAGCGGAGTAGCCGACTAGCTACCGCGTTGATAGATCGCGGTCAGTAGCGATTCGGTGTCCTTGAACTTCTTACCGCTGATCATTGCTTCGTCGATCAATTTGCGTGCGTCCGCTTCGCTATGTCCAAGTGTGACAAGAGCGTCGAAGGTTTCGCTGACGACTTGGTTGGCCGACGAATCGATTTCGCCAACGTTTTCGCGATCGACCATCAGGGCAAATCGCGGCATCTTTCGGCGAAGCTTGGCAATGATCCGTTCGCTGGTGGCGGGACCGACGCCGGGAAGCGCGGACAGTCCTTTGGAATCCTGCTGCTCAATCAAAACAGCCAACTCTTTGACCGGGCGTACCATCGCGCGGAGTGCTTTTTTGACACCGACGCCGTCGACGCTGCAAAACAGGTCGAAGAACTGTTGCTCTGGCTCCGTCATAAAACCGATCAAACGAGGTGTGAGACGACCGCCTTGCGCGTTGCCTTCGATGAAGTCGATCGTATGAAGCTTCGTCGTTTCACCGACATGGTTCTGAAGCTGTCGCCGCGTGTAGTCGGCGACCAGCACTTCGTACTCGAACGGCTCGGATGCAATGACGACGGCGGTTTCGCCAACTCGGGAAAGCTTGCCGGTGATGGTAACGATCAAGAGAGTGGTCCAAAAGTATTTAAGGGTTCGATAGGTATTCGGTTTTTGGTTTCGTTGCCTAACACCTGAATTCACTCTCCCTAAGGAAGTATCGATCCTTAGCGAGGTGAGGGCAATAATTACTGCAACGATGAAATTCTCTCACCGTCAAACCCGCGAGCAGGAGGGTGGAGTTTCTAACGCTTTGACGTTTTCATTAACTGTTCCAGCACACTTTGGTTTCCCAAGTGATGTCCGCAAAGCGCGATCGCCAGTGCATCGGCAACATCATCGGGCTCCGGTACGGTTGGCAAGCCTAGCTGTAGCTTTACAGCAAGTTGCATTTGGCTTTTGGGCGCACGTCCGTTTCCCGTCAGAACTTTCTTCACTCGCGTTGGTTCGTAGTGAGCAACGGGAATGCCAGCGGTCGCCGCGGCCAAACAAATCACTCCGCGCGCATGCCCCATCAGGATCGAAGTACGAACACGTTCATAGTGCGAAAACAATTGCTCCAAGGACATCATGTCGGGGTGATGAAGCTCGATCACTTCGGTCACACCGGTATGAATTTCCGCCAGTCGCGTTTCGATACTCGCCTTCGCTTTGGATCGGATGATGCCGGCTTCGCAAAGCCGAAATTGCCCCAGACCCCGAGTATCAGTCACTTCGATGACGCCATAGCCGGTCGTGTTCAATCCAGGATCAATGCCCAGAATGATTTTCCCGCTCACGAACTACGTTCCCAGGAAGTGCCCTCTTTTTTGTCCAGCAAAGCAACGCCAAGTTCTGTCAAACGATCTCGAATTAAATCACCGGTAGCGTAGTCTTTTCGTTCGCGAGCTTCCTTGCGAAGGTTGATCAGGAGATGGACGACCCCGTCCAGCAAGTCCGCATCGCCTGAGTCACCACCAGCTTGAATCGCCGGTTTGACGAAAATCCCCAGGACAGCAGCCAAATCACGAATCACCGTGACGGCCTGAACAAGAGACAACGCTGCTGGTGAAGCCATATCGGCTCCCGCGGCCAGCTTGTTCTGGTCGACATGTCGATTGAGTGATCGCATCGCATCGAAAAGCACGCTGATCGCGGCCCCAGTATTAAAGTCGTCATCCATCGCAGCCAAAAACTTGTCGCGAATCGATTTGATCTCGATCAGCAGCTCGTCTTTACCAGGATCGAAATCACCCTCATCACGATGGCGATTCGTTGGCAGATCATAGAACGAACTTCCGGTGATTTCGGCATAGCGATCAAAGAACCGATAGAAACCCTCCAGCGACGTGCCAGCTTCAGCCAGGCCATCTTCGCCGTAAACAATGGTGCTTCGGTAGTGCGTTCGCAGCAGGAAGAACCGAATGCGTTCACCCGTTTGCGCGCGGATCAGATCCGACAGGCCTCCAGCACCTTTGCTGCGCGAGATCTTTCCTGACTCAGCTTCTTCGGCCGTTTCTTCACGGTCGCTCTTACCGCCAACTTTGCCTTTCTCTCCGGCGCGCATCAGGCCGTTGTGCATCCAATACTTCACCATCGGTGCGTCATGGCAGCAGCTACTTTGTGCCAATTCGTTTTCGTGGTGTGGGAACATCAAGTCCAAACCGCCACCATGAATATCAAACGTGTTGCCAAGAATTTCGTGACTCATTGCCGAGCACTCAATGTGCCAGCCGGGACGGCCTTTACCCCAAGGGCTGTCCCAAGAAACATCACCGTCTTTTGAGCTCTTCCAAAGTGCGAAGTCGCCAGGCGAACGCTTCTTCGCTGCCGCGCCGCCACCTTCGCCTTGCTGGTCATCCAAGTTACGGTTGGAAAGCTGTCCGTAGTTGGGATCTTTGTTCACGTCAAAGAACACGTCCCCATCGACGGCATAGGCAAAGTCCTTTTTTTCCAAGTCCTCGATGAACCGAATGATGTGCGACATATGATCCGTCGCGCGCGGCAGGTAGTCGATTTGGTTGACGCCCAGCTCTTTCAAGTTCGCCAAGTAATCCGCTGTCATCTCAACAGCGATCTGGCTCATCGGGATGCCACGCTCTTTACTCTTGTTGATCAGCTTGTCATCGACATCGGTGATGTTGACGACCAACGTCACGTCGTAGCCGCTGTAACGCAGGTAGCGTTTGATCGTGTCAAAGATCACCGGGCCAACCATGTGGCCGATGTGAGATTCGGCATAGACAGTCGGACCACACAGATAGATACCGACCTGCGGTGGAGCGACCGGCTGGAACGGCTCCTTGGTCTTGGTCAGGGTGTTGTACACGCGGATTTGGGGAGTCTTTTCAGTCACGTTGTCAGAACTCTGAGGGGCAGTCGCGGTGCTCATGTATCGCGTTTTCGCTGTAAATATCGCAGTGAATGGGTCGGAACTGGAGAGCTTAGGCTATTGGCGACGGATGATGAACATCACCGTGTAAAGCCAACTCGTCCGTCTTCGGGGAGCCCAGAAGTATAGGGATCAACCGGAAATGATCGCATAGCGATTCGGAGCGCTCACCCAGATGGCTGGAGCAGAGGGGAAAGAAGGTGCCCCAAAAGGCGAGACGGCAATGCGGAACACCAATATTCCGGTAGAATTCGCGTTTTTCGCCGGCTCTTTTTCAGCACCCCCCGCATTTTTGAGTAAACTCCCGATCTGAACAAATACGCATTCTGGGACAAATGCAAGGCCTGGGTCAGTTGATCCGTTTTTGCGTTCGGACCCTTTTCAACCACGATTTCAAGCAAAAAAGAAGACGTCGATGGCCATTTGGAATTCAAAGCGGCAAACCGCATCAGACAAAAAGATCGCTCGAGGCAACCTGGAGCATTTGATCTGCGAAAGCCTTGAACCAAGAGTGATGCTCTCGACGGTCCAATTGTTCGCTGCCGGTACGACCGGCGAGGAGATCATCAATCTGGAAATCGATGGCAACGTCGTTGCGACCTACGACGACTTGGGCGACCAAGCCTTCCAAGGCGGTTTCGTCGAACTGACTTACGAAACTCCCGACATCGTGGCAGCAGACGATGTGCGAATCCGGTTCACAAACGATCTGTTTGATGAAGCAACCGGGACCGACCGAAACGTGCGGATCGATGCAATCGTGATTGATGGTCAGCGTTTTGAAACAGAGGCTCCTGTCGTTTTCTCCACTGGAACATTCCTTCCCGAAGACGGTCTTGTTTCTGGTTTCCGTGAGAGCGAGTTTCTGCATGCCAACGGTTACTTCCAGTACTTCGGAGCGGCAGTCGACCCAGGTGGCGGAGGAGACCCCGATCCGTTTGTCGGCTCAGTTGTCATCAATGAAATCCACTACAACCCTGGCCCCGATGGCGTCGTCGATCCTGACGCCGAATTCGTTGAACTTTACAATCCAGGCGATACCGACGTGGATCTGTCGGGCATGTCATTCAATGGATTTGATTTGACGTTTGCCGATGGGACAACACTGGGTGCGGGGCAATATGCAATCGTTGCACCATCGGTTTCCATCGCCGAAGCAACCTGGGGCGTCACTCCAATCGCTGAATTCGCGGGTGGCGGTATCTCCGGCGGCGGCGAGACGATCGAACTGATTGCAGCGGACGGCGTGACGATCATCGATCAAGTCATCTATGACGACGCGACCCCTTGGACGGGAATCCCAGATGGCAATGGCCCGTCTCTGGAGCTTATCAATTTCGGATTCAATAACTCCGATCCAACCAACTGGGGTGCATCAGACGGTGATCCCACACCGGGAGCGGAGAATTCAATTTTCGCGACCGTGGTGACACCCGATATCGCCAACATCCGTGCTACGCCAGCATTCCCTGGCCAGAACATCACGATCTCGGCCGACATCAACGGGGCTACTTTCGCTAACCTAATTTACAAAGTGGGTTTCAATGGCGCAGAGCAAACGATTGCGATGTCCAACGCTTCGGGGAACTCTTGGCTTGCCACCCTGCCAGGCCAAGCTGCCGGTGAACTTGTTCGCTATCGAATCGAATCCGACGTCGTCATCGCGCCCTTCGCCGAAGATTCGATCAACTATTACGGACTAGTGGTCGAGCCGACCGATATCGTCGGTAACGAACTGCCTATCTTCCAATTCTGGGTTGACGACGCGGCGTTTACCGAACTTACCACCACCGACCTGGCACTGACCAACACCAAGATCGAAGCGGTGGTTGCCTACGGCGGCGAAGTCATCGACAACGCAACGGTTCGCGTTCGCGGCGGAGATTTCTCTCGAGAGAACTTCATCAAGAAGAGTTTGAAGTTTGAGCTACCCGACGGCTACACGATCGACATCGGCAGTGAAGGAAGCTACGGGATCGACGAGTTTGGTATTCAAGCGGACTTCGGTGACTGGACCGTCACGACGCCGGATCAATCGTGGGATGTATTCAACGCAGAAACTGAATCGTTCGTCAGTTCATTCTTTGTACGTGCGGAAACCAACGGCGAATTCTATGGCGTGTTCCGATTCCAAGAACTCTACGACGGAACCTGGAGAGACGCCAACGGCTTCGGCGATAGCGAATTCTACAAGGCCGAACTGGGCGGCTTTGGTGGCATTGCTGACTTTGACAAAAAGAGCCCAGACGATGGCGACTTGACGTCTATCAATGAACTCAACGACATCGTTACAGCTTTGTCCTCGGCAGAGAAAACCGCCTATCTGTATGAACGGATCGACATTCCCAACCTGGTCAACCACATGGCTTTGTCGGCGCTGATGCGTCATGACGATCAGCGCACCCAGAACTTCTACATGGCTCTGGATCCAGAAACTCAGCTGTGGTCGATCGTAGAATGGGACTTGGACCGCACTTGGCGAGAACTGTTTGACGAGACCACGGGACCCTTCACCACTCCCGAACCCATTGGCCAAGAACTGATGGATTCAATTTGGGAAATCCCCGAGTTCCAAGACATGTACTGGCGTCGCATGCAGACGTTGGTAGACACCTACCTGGGCAACGATGACCTGATCACTCGCCGAGCAGAACTGATCAACGAAATCGGTGCCGCCAACTCGAACCTAGAGTTTGATAAATGGGGACGCAGCCCGATCTTCGCCAACGAGTTCTGGGCTAATGACTGGCAGCAATCGATTGACGGACGTCGCGCTGCATTCGCTGCTGAGGCTCGCATGCCCGGCACTGCATCAGGCAACGCCAACGTTGTCATTAACGAACTGCACTACAACCCAGCCGGCGACGATGCAGAATTTATCGAACTGTACAACAACTCAAACGAGTCGATCGACCTTTCGGGTTGGTCAATCGACGGAATCGACTTGACGATCGACTTCGGCACGGTGCTGCTGGCCAATGAGTACATTGTCTTCACTGACAACTACGAAACATTCCGCGGACAGTATGACGGCAACATTTTGGTCGGAGCTCAATACTCCGGCGGGCTCAGTGGTGGCGGAGAAACAATCACGCTGCTGGACCGAAGCGGAAACGTGGTGGACGAAGTCAGCTACGACGATGCCGATCCATGGACCAGCGAACCCGATGGCGATGGTGCATCCCTCTCGCTTGCCAATCCGAACTTGGACAACAACGTTGCCAGCAGTTGGCTACCAAGCGTCGCGAACAACGGCACACCGGGCGAGCAGAACGATGTCACAATCATCGGCGAAGGCAGTACCGTCAAAGTATTTGCCGCCGGAGCAACCGGCCAGGAGATCATTACACTGGAAATTGGTGGTGTCGAAGTGGCCACTTATGACTTAGCCGCAAATGGCGGGTCCGCAGGTGACTTGGCCGATCGAAACTTTATCGAGTTCACCTATGTTGGTGACGGCGCAATCTCTGCAGACGATGTGCGAATCAACTTCGTCAATGATCAATACGATCCGGGTGCTGGCATCGACTACAACGTCGCGATCGACCGAATCGAAATTGACGGCGTTGATTTCCAAACAGAAGCACCTAACGTGTTCTCCACTGGAACCTGGTTGCCTCAGGATGGCATCGAACCCGGTTTCCGTCAGTCGGAAACGCTTCACACAAACGGCTACTTCCAGTATGCCTCAACCGATGCTTCCAATGAGAATCCGATCGCCGACAACGACGAGTTCGATACTGAATTCAATGCCACTGTTACAGGCAATTTGCTGGACAACGACTCGGACCCTGACGGCAACCCGATCAGTGTCGTCGACTCGAGCAGTCCGGAAAACGGCACGCTTTCTGTTCAGTCGAACGGAGATTTTGTTTACGCACCGAACGCGGGTTTTTCGGGTGAAGACAGCTTCACGTACACGATCAGCGATGGAAATGGCGGTACAGCAACAGCGACGGTTCTGATCACAGTCCAGCCCGGAGCGCTTCTGTCAGACGGAAACGTGATTCAGTTCTACAACCTGGATGACAACGCCTACCTGTCCGTGTCCGGGAGTGATGCGGAGACTTCAAGGACCAACAACACTCGCACCCACTGGGAACTGATTGATCCAGACGGAAACCAACAATTCAAACTGCGAAACATTTACAACGGTCGCTATTTGGATGGTGACAGCAACGATGTTGACACTTCGTCACGCAACAATACATTCGGCGGCGAATGGGAACTGCGTGAAGAAGCGAACGGTTCGTATCTGATCTACAACACCGCCTGGAATCGAGTCATCGATTCAGACGGAGGCAACCGTGATGTCGATTGGGACGGAGGTAGCAACACCGAAACGGATGACCAATGGTTAATCACATTGGTCGGCGAGTAGCGACTAACGCAGCGAGTCCAAGTAGACATCTTCCCCGGTGTCAAACATCGATTCACTGCGATCTTGTTCGCGACGCAGCAACGACATGCGATCAACAAAGTGCGTTCGCTCAGTGCGACGCTGTGCACTGAGAAATTTCCTGAAGAGGCGTGCGGGCAGTTCGCCGCCGGGGAATCGGTTCGCCAGCCG
>CAYUGI010000087.1:2439-9352 GCA_964444105.1 uncultured Pirellulaceae bacterium | reverse complement strand
AGCCGCGAAGCATGCAACTCTCCCAAGCCGCGTTTCAAAACGTCGTCATCCAGCGAGACGAATATTTGAAAACTCCCCGGATCGCCTTGTCGCGAGCAACGCCCGATCAGCTGCAAGTCGATCCGACTGCTCTCGTGAATCTCTGTCAAAATCACATGCAATCCGCCTGCATCGGCGACTCCATCGCTGAGGTGGATGTCCGTACCGCGACCGGCCATGTTCGTCGCAACTGTCACCGCCCCGCCCTGCCCTGCACTGGCGATGATCTCGGCTTCAGCAGCCAAATACCGTGCATTCAAAACCTGATGCGGAATCTGTGCTTCGCTCAGCAACTTTGAAAGCTGCTCCGACTTGTCAACAACACGCGTCCCGATCAATACCGCACGGCCGGCGTCAATCATCAGGCGCACTTCATCGACGACCGCGCGGAATTTCGTCTCGGTGTCGCTGAAGACTCGCGTCGGAGTTTGCGTTCGGCGGACAGGTCGGTGGGTCGGAATCGTTGCCACTTTGCGGCGGTAGACCTTCCTGAATTCGCGTCGAGCCGTCGATGCGGTACCCGTCATTCCGCACAAGTTGTCATAAAGACGAAAGAAATGTTGCACAGTCACGGAAGCAGCGGAGTCCGTCCGTGGTGAAATCTCTAGCCCTTCCTTCGCTTCCACCGCTTGGTGGATGCCGCCTTGCCACTGTCTACCTTCGGCGGGACGGCCAGTAAATTCATCGACGATTACAATCTGGCCGTCGGTGATGGTGTACTGCTTGTCACGCTGCAAATTTCGCAAAACATGAATCGCCGTTTCGCAGTATTGTTTCAGCTCCGCCGTACTAACACGCCGTGTCCCCGCGTTCTGATCGGCGCGGCACATCTTTTGAAATCCGGAGGTGGTAAGCGAAACTTTTTGCCGACTTTGGTCATAGACAAAATCGGTCGTCTCTTGGAATTTGCTGGCGTGCATTGCTGCCCAACCGTAACATTCGCGACTGACTGCTAACTCCGCTGGATCGACCGTGCCAATAATCAGCGGCGTTCTTGCTTCATCAATCAAAATGCTGTCGGCTTCATCAACCAGCGCCGCGTGCAGACCGCGCTGAATCAGGCTTGGCGAACGCTCCTGCGAGTGTCGCAAAGTAATGCGGTCACGCAAAAAGTCGAACCCGAATTGCTTCGCTGTTCCGTAGGTGATGTCGCACCGATACGCCAACGCCCGGTCGCTGGGAGATTGATCTTCCAAAATCACGCCGCAGGTCAGGCCAAGGTTCTCGTAGACCGGCCTCAGAATTTCAAAATCTCGCTGCGCCAGATAGTCATTCACCGTAACAACATGCGAACCCAAGCCAGCCAAGCCACTTAAGAACGCCGGCAAAGCGGCGGTGATCGTTTTGCCCTCGCCCGTCTTCATTTCACAGACAGCTTCGCCAGCCATCTGGATGCCCGCCTGCAGCTGCACATCGTAGAGCCTTAAGCCAAGCGTTCGTTGTATCGACTCGGTGACCAATGCAAAGCCAAGCGGCACCGATTTATCCGATCGCTGCCCCGTCATTGCTGCGTATTTCAGCTCCAAAGCCGAGTGACGCAATTGCGCATCAGAGCGGTTATGCAGATCGTCCGCATTTTGACGAATAGAATCGATTGTCGCGGTGCATTGGTGAAACACGTTTGTGATTTCGTGTCGAGTAGCTGGCAAGGCAAATAGGATGGGGGAACTCCCATCCAACCCCACCATAGACACCCTTGGGCAAACTGCCGCAGATGATCGATTCGAATCTGCAACGATTTCGCCAGCTTGCTTGCGATGCATCCGATTCTGACGGGTTTTACCGTCAGTTTGTGGACACGTTTGCGCAGGTCAGCGGTGCGGAAATGGGGCTGGCGTGGAGCGGCCAGAAAATCCCCTTTCAACCAACCTGTCAATTCCTTCGCCAACCAGACGCGGCGGGACATCACCCGCTTTCGTCTGACCAGCACAACCAACTTCTCAGTGAAGTCCATCGACGTGGCAAAGCGATGTTGGCAACACCGCCGAAGAACAGCACACCGGGAACGCCAGCGCTGTTGGTCGGTCCTTTGGAATTCAGGTCGCAGCAGCGAATCCTTGAGTTCATCTTACCTGGCGGCCAATCGCCCAAAGAGAACGAGCATGCGCTGAATCAGTTCAATGACGCCTGCCGTGCTGTCGAGTCAACCGCCAGGAACAACTTAGACGATGGTGTGAAAACAAATGGCGTGGAAACAAATGGCGTGGAAACAAACGCCGTTTCAGTCATAGACAAACGAAAGCTTGATAAATTTGTCTCTTCGATCCACCAAAGCGTGGATCCGAAATCGACGGCCAACGCCATTGTCAACGAAGCTCGCCGGGTGCTGGGCGTCGACCGGGTGAGCGTCTTCTATCGTCACGCAACGCAATTTCAATGTGAAGCGATCAGCGGCCAGCCAACGGTGAATCGGCGCAGCAATACTGTCGCGACCCTTACCAAATTGGTCAATCGAATCGCAAAGACAAAGCGATCGTTCTGGTTTCCCGCCGATGAATCCGGTGGCAACGACACGATCGTGCCTCAGATTGATCAGCCATTGAGTGACTACCTCACATTATCAATGACGCGCAGCCTTGCGGTCGTTCCTGTCAAGGAGAACGTCTCTATCGGCGATGCTTCCGATTCGCACGTCAAAAAGTCACCCAAAGTCATTGCGTGCCTCGTCATCGAGCACTTGGCGGCGCAGTGGGATCGCCGCGAGGTGGAACCATCAATCGACACCGTTTGCCGACATAGCGGCGATGCCATTCGCAACGCAAAACAAGTCCAGCAAATTTTCCTGTATCCAATTTGGCGAGCCATCGGGAACACTCGGGCCGTCGCAATGGGTCGCAATCTACCTCGAACGCTGCTTGTCGCTGCTGCGATCGTTGGCGTCGTTTGCGCAATGCTGTTCATCCAAACGGAATTTCGACTGACAAGCGACGGCACGCTGGAACCGACTCATCGGCAACGCGTTTTCGCTGACCAAGATGCGGTCGTCCGTGCAGTGCAGGTCCAGCACGGAGATCGCGTCGATCAGGGGCAAACGCTACTGAAGATGGAAAATAGCGAACTGGAAATCCAAATTGCTCAACTGACCGGCGAGATGGATGCACTTGAACAACGTCTTCAGGGTAGTCGCTCCATGCGAATCGACGGTAGCGACGAACGTCAACGCGTCAACCGAAAGGAAATCGAATCGCAAATAGGCAGCCTCAAATCGCGGCTCGCAACGGTTCAACAAAAGAAAGATCGACTGCAATTGGTCGCCCCGATCAACGGCGACGTCTTAACGTGGGACCTGGCGTCTCGGCTGAAGGACCGACCAGTTCGCCAAGGCGAATTGCTGCTGGAAATCGCCAACCCAGATGATCCTTGGCGTTTGGAATTGGATCTACCCAATCGCAAGTACGGACACTTGGCTGCTGCGGTCAAAGAACATGGTCAACCACTCCCTGTCAGATTTTCCCTCGCGTCCGCGCCCGGGAAACAATTCATCGGAACCATCGCATCGATCGACGAAGCGACTTCGGTCAATGCGCAGCAACTACACGTCATTCGCATCTGGGTGGATGTAGACGCGTCATCTCTTGGCGATCTGAAACACCCCGGCTCCGCCGTGCAAGCGAAAATCGACTGCGGAAAACGATCGCTCGGTTTTGTCTGGCTGCACGAAATTTGGGAGTTCGTGCAATACAAGGTTCTGTTTCATGTTTGGTAGCAGACAGACAACTTCACCTCCTACTGGTTCGTCACAGAAAGCCGTGGGCCTGCGGGTTCGTGCAGATCTGGCAATATCCCAATCACACT
This sequence comes from uncultured Pirellulaceae bacterium, assembly GCA_964444105.1. Taxonomy (GTDB): domain Bacteria; phylum Planctomycetota; class Planctomycetia; order Pirellulales; family Pirellulaceae; genus K23-9. The sequence continues at coordinate 5,518 of CAYUGI010000087.1, read as the reverse complement.
TTCAAGGTGAGCGATCCTGGATCGTAAAAGATCCGTTGGCGATGAAGTATTTCCGACTGCGCGATGCCGAACACTGTGTATTGCAGTCGCTCGATGGCGGTCACAGTTTGGCCGACATCAAATCGAATCTCTCAGCGGCGTTTCCTCAGCACACGTTTGACACCAAGCAAATTCAGCAGCTGATCCAGTCATTTCACGCCAATGGCTTGTGCGTGGCGGACGCTGCTGGACAAGCGAATCCGCTGGAGCGGCGTGAGCGAAAAACCCGACGCCAAAAGCTTGTCAATCTCGCCAGCAGCGTTGTTTCGATTCGGTTTCCGGGCATCGACCCCGAACGTTTTCTTTCTTGGCTCTATCCCAAAGTCGGCTGGATGTTCTCACGAACGTGCGTTGCCGCCTGCCTGTTGCTGATCACCGCCGCACTGATGCTTGTCTTGGGCAACTGGGATGAATTCACGTCCAAGCTGCCAGAGTTTCAACAGTTCTTTGGCGTTGGAAACATGATGTTCATGGCCTGCTTGCTGATCGGCACCAAGACAATTCACGAACTGGGCCATGGCTTGGTCTGCAAACACTTCGACGGCGAATGCCACGAGATGGGATTCATGCTGCTGGTGCTAACACCAGCGATGTACTGCGATACTTCGGATTCGTGGGTGCTGAGCAACAAATGGCATCGCATCGCAATCGGCGCTGCTGGGATGTGGGTGGAAGTCGTTTTGGCATCCGTCGCGACTTTCGTGTGGTGGTTTACCTATCCCGGCTGGCTGCACTACTTGAGCCTGAACCTCATGTTCCTGTGCAGTTTCAGCACCATTGTTTTTAACATCAATCCTCTTTTGCGATACGACGGCTACTACATGTTGTCGGACTATCTGGAAATCCCCAACCTGACGCAAAAGTCGAAGATTGCATTGACCAATCAGCTTCGCGTCCACGCGCTGGGCATGGAAGAAACTCAGACGCGAATGTTGCCAGAGCGAGGAAAAATTGCGTTTGCAACCTTCACGGTTCTTTCCTTCGTCTATCGTTGGTTTGTAATGGGCATGATCTTTTGGTTCCTGTTTCAATTCCTCCGGCCGTATGGCCTGGAGACAGTCGCGATTTTTGCCATCGGCGTATCACTGTTTGGCATGATCGCTGTGCCAACCTACAAGCTAGTCAAATTCTTTCTCTACCCTGGGAGGATGCGAGAAGTGAAACCACTCAAAGCAACCTTGTCGCTGTGCGTACTCGTTGCCTGCGCCGCGTTTGTATTCTTAGTGCCCCTGCCGCATCACGTCACTGCCGACTTTGTTGTCAGGCCAGCCGAAGCCCAAAGCCTATTCGTCGGATGGAGTGGTCAGCTACTGGATGCTCCTGTGAAGTATGGCGATCGAGTTTCATCAGGCCAAACGATCGCTAGCCTCGAGAACATTGATCTACAACTTTCTGCAATGGAGTTGGAAAGCGAACTGCAGCGTCTAAAAATTCTCATGAACGAGTACCGCCTGGACCGGTTGAATCCGTTAGACGCGGCACGACGCGCTGGCGAAACAAAAGCCACGATGACTCGCCTGTCAAATTCGCTCACCCAACGAAGGCAGCAAATCCGACAACTGACTTTGGTTGCCGATCGTGACGGCGTACTGATTCCGCCACCCAATGCCCCACCACGCAATGCCCCACCACGCAATGCCCCACCACACAATGCCTCGCCAGGCAATCAAGATGATCTGACCTTAGCTAGCTGGTCAGGACTGCCCTTGGATTCGCAGAACGTCTCGGCAACCTTCCAACGACAGACCTTGATTGGATACGTTGGCGACCCGAACAATATGGTAGCGATGCTCGCTTTGAATCAGTCGGATCGCTCTTTGGTAAGATCGGGCGTGCCAGCGACAATCTGCTTCAACTCCTTCAGAGATTCGCGTAGCAAAGGCGAGATCAAGATGGTTTCCACCAAGCCGCTGGAGAATGTCCCGCGAGAACTTTCAAACAAAAACGGTGGCCCCATCGCCACCATGCCCCAAGCCGATGGCACCGAAAAACCGCTCATCACAGTCTACGAGGCTTCGATCCCTCTGCTGCATGATTCAGCGACCAACGACCCGCAAAAGAAACTGCTACCTGGCATGACAGGCCAAGCAAAAATCCGTGTTGGCACAGCACCGCTCTCCACACGCATCTATCGTTTTCTATCCACCACTTTCAAATTCCAATAGCCCTGACCATGAAGATCCCCGCCACTTTTCTGATTGCAGCCCTACTGCTCCCGACAGCCTCCGATTCACAAGCAGAAACCATCAGCATCGAAGGAGCGCAGCTGGCTTGGGTTGATGATGTTCTCGTCTCCAGCCGAGATGCTGGTGTCGTGAAAGAACTCTTGGTCAAACCCAATGACGACATCAATCGAAACAGCGTGGTCGTTCGACTAACCGACCAGATCCATCAAACAGACGTACAAGCCGCGCAAACGCGTTTGGCGATCGCGCAGCAGGAGAGCGAAAACGATGTTGATCTGCGTTACGCTCAAAAGTCCGCCGAGGTAGCCAACAAGGAGTTGGAACGAGCCCGCGTTGCGATCGCTTCGTATGCCAAAGCCGTCAGCAAGACGGAACTAGAACGCACCGAGCTTCAGCTTGAGCAGGCCATGTTGTCTGCAGAACAAGCCCGGCAAGAAATGAACGTCAACGAACTGACGACTCGGCTAAAAGCGACGGAACTTGAAACAGCCGAACTCAATTTGGCCAAGCGGACCGTCACCGCACCATTCGACGGCCAAGTTGCCGAAGTGCTGGTACAACCGGGCGAATGGGTTGACTTGGGTCAGCCTGTCGCAAGACTCGTCAATTTGAAAAAGTTGAGAATCGTCGCATTGGTGCCCGAGCAGCACTTGGTCAGCGTTGCCAAAGATCAAGCCGCGAGCTTGGACTTGGAACTCGGATCAAAAAAAATGACCGCCAATGGAGTCGTCAGCTACATCAGTCCGGAAATCAACCCAGTCAACCGCGAGTTCACGATCTGGGTCGATATCGACAATTCAAAAGCCGAGCTGCGTCCAGGATTAGTAGGAACTCTGAAGCTCGAATTGTAGACC
>CAYUGI010000087.1:0-2339 GCA_964444105.1 uncultured Pirellulaceae bacterium | reverse complement strand
CGCCCAATTCACTGCGAATTTAACGCCCAATCGTATTGAAGGAACGACAAGCTGACGGAATTGCGTAGCGCGGCTTCGCGCGATGCTGTGCTTGGCAACCATTCCGCAATCTTTCGCAGACGCGAAGCTTGATCTCGCCCAAAGTCTTCACCAAACCAATCCAAGATCGACGAGACAGAGAATCTGCTCGCCGCCGCGTCATACCTGAAATTCTGATTCCGCGCGAAGAAGTCCTTTGCATTGGCGGTCAACTGCTGATCGATGCGTTTTGGATCATATGCTTCATTCGCAAGACGTGGACATCCAATCGATGCACAGACAATCGCGAAGTGAATGCGTGGCTCGTTCATCTTCCGCAAAATCTTGTGTTCCATCGTGTCCAATGAGTACGGCTTTCCACCAACGTACAGCGGCAGATCATTCCAGATGTTGTAGCCGAATAGCTTCGCCGTGTGATTTCGGATACTTGTCGTCGGGTACTCACGCAGAATTCCATGAATGGTCAACGCGTTGTAGGCGTTGATCCAGTAGGCCAATTTCACCGACTTCGCGGCGCGTGCTGACGCGTTCGCACCCGACAAGGACACTAAGTACTGCTCAAGGCTTGCTAGATCAGCCGCGTCAGACTTCCAAGCTCGGTAGTCAACCCTCCCGTTTTGATCGACGTACTTGTTCAGCAGCGAATTCCAAGCGGATTGATCGATGCTCTCCAACGGAACGGGTGGAGTGGTTTTAACACCCACGTAGACCGGAGACCCAGCATCCACGTTGAAAGCAATGAATGCGACCGCTACGACAGACAAAGCGGCGAACGGAAAAGAAAGAGGCTTGGTACTACAGTTCATTCAGTGGGAATAACCACCGGTGACCGCGAACCGCCATGAGTTCTTGGTAGGAAAATTATGAGGGTAGAAAGATCTGCTGCATGTTGTTTGTCACAATCTTCCTACCCTCTCAATCTTCCTACACTGTCGCAAACAACTCTCAGAATCAGTCTCGAAGGCTTTTCAAAATCGATCCAGCAACACGACGACCCTTGCCGAGATTGCCTCCGCATTACCAATCGGCCCTACCCCCTCGCCTGTTTTTGCTTTGACACTGATACGGTCGATCGGCGTATCGACCATCGCGGAAATACATTCTCGCATCGAATCGATGTGTGGTGCCATTTTGGGTTGTTCGGCCAGAATCACACAGTCCATGTTGACCACTGAAAGATGATGCTTGCGGACTCGCGAGAACGCTTCGGCGACAAAGTCAGCGCTATCCCGACCATGATTTTCGGCGGCATTATCAGGAAACAACCGACCGATATCCGCGTCCGCGATTGCCCCTAGCAGGGCATCCGTAATCGCATGAAGCAAAACATCGGCATCGCTATGGCCGATCGCGTGGACGTCAGCGTCGATACTCAGTCCACCGATTCGCAGGGGGCCTCCATTTCCGAGTCGGTGTGAGTCAAATCCCATTCCTATTCGCGTTGCGGGTGTAGATTCAGGCATGAATGCAGATCGTTCCTGGGTGAGTCGACAATCGACGGCAAGACACACGGGTGCCGGGTACTTTCATTCTCAATCGTACCTACAATGGGATTCTTCGTCACTGCATCAGAGCCTCAGCGTCATGTCGATCATTCAAGTTCGCGATCTTACGAAGTCCTATCGCGTTTACAAAAAGCGCGAGGGACTGGGCGAGAGCATTCGCGGACTCTTCCACAGGGAGTACAGCGAAGTCCAGGCAGTTCGCGGCATTGACCTAGACGTTCAGCAAGGGGAATTCGTAGCGTTTCTGGGTCCTAACGGAGCCGGCAAAACGACAACGCTTAAACTCCTCAGCGGCGTGATCAATCCCACCAGTGGGACCGCCGAAGTCATGGGCTTCGTGCCTTGGCAGCGACGCAACGAATACCGTCGTCGTTTTGCGTTGGTGATGGGGCAGAAAAACCAGCTTTGGTGGGACTTGCCGGCTCAAGAATCCTATCGTCTTCACCAACAGATTTACGGCGTGCCGGCTGACCGATTCAAAGAGACCCTCGACGAACTTACCGACCTGTTAGACGTTGGCCGTTTGCTTTCGCAGCCCGTCCGCGAATTGTCGCTGGGCGAACGCATGAAGATGGAGTTGATTGCGGCGCTGCTACATAGTCCGGATGTTCTGTTTCTGGACGAACCGACCATCGGGCTCGATGTCATTGCGCAACACAACATCCAGAAATTTCTTCGCTACTACCAAGAGAAACGCAAGATCACCATTTTGCTGACCAGCCACTACATGAAAGACGTCGCCGCACTTTGCAAGCGTGTCGTCATCATTGCTCGCGGTCAAATCGAATACGACGG
>CAYUGI010000086.1:0-23188 GCA_964444105.1 uncultured Pirellulaceae bacterium | reverse complement strand
CCCGATGAACGAGGTACGGCGTAGTTGAAATACCCGATCATCATTTCGTCCCAAGTTTGGTCGCCCCAGCGAACTGTGTCGGTGGGATCGGGATTATTCAAATTGGCTTCGCTGTTATCGAACACTGCAGTGCAGAGAAAGCGACTTCCCGGTGTTACTTCGCGGGGCGGATCCAACACGTAGCTGGTTTGCCAATTGAAATCGTATGCGGGGATTTCCAAAATGGTTTCTTCGTTGCCTGCTGTTACCAAATCGTACTGAAACGATTTCCCGCGGACGTGCATGTGGGGACTCATGCTTAACAGCTTCGCATTTTCAGGAAAGGGTGGACTCTTAGCGGTCGTCGTGTAATCCGAATCACCCGGCGGAATTTTCAGACGGGGTTGCACGGCGCTGGTCGTGACGACTTCGTGCGTGACAGAGTCCGCATTGGCAAAGCAAAGGCCTAGCTGACTTTGGTCTTTTTGCTTCGTTCCGATTGGCGTGTAGTGAACCTGGAAAATCAATTCGCTGCCCGCAGGAATCAATTTGGCATGCCCTTCGGGCCACACGTCGGGATCTTGTCCGGGAACGTAGCCCACAAGAAAACCTCGTGCACCGTTGATGCCATCGTAGTTTCCTTTTGGAGCGGCGAACGCCAAGATGTGATGGACGACTTCGCGGTTGCCGGGTTTCAGCTCAGCCGACTCCAACCACATGTCTTCTTTAAAATCGGGGTCAAACTTGAAGTACTGGTATCTGACCGCGCCTGATGCAGGAACGTCGAATGGTTCGGGGCTCACCGGGACAATCCGATCTGGCTTTCGCGGCAAACGCCAGTCGGCGACTTTCTCCGGTGGTGTGGGCAGATTCGTCAGTTCGCCAGCCGGTGCGCCCGCATCCGCCCAAGCGTAGAGCGTTTCCTTTTCTTCTTGCGACATGCCCCGATCGTTGGCGAACTTGGCGTGGTCGTCGGTGGCGTGCCAAGGCGGCATGCGGCCTTCGCGGACGACTTCGGCGATCATGTCTGACCAACCGGCGACTTCTTCGTACTCGGTCAACGAAAACGGAGCGATTTCACCTTCGCGGTGGCACGACACACACCGCTGGTTCAGGATCTTGGCGACGTTTGCTCCGTAGGTGATCTTGCTTTGCGTATCTGTGATCTTCGTTCGACCGATGATGCAGCCGACGGCCTTGGTGGACGGCACGCTGACGTCTTGACCGGAAGTGAGTTCGTTCAAAGCAATCCGCAAGTCTTGGCGGCGTGGTTCCTCGCGAACGTAACCGATGCCGTACTGGTCATCGACGCGGCCTCGATAACGCAGTTGGCGCTGTGCGTCAAAAACAAAAATCTCAGGCGTGCGTTTCGCGTCCAGCGAGTCAGCAAACTGGTTGCCGGCATCTTTCAACACCGGAAAATCGATGTTCTGACGAGCAACGAAGGCACCAATCTCTTCTAAAGAATCTTGCCGATTGCTCATTACCGCCATGACGCGAACGCTGTTTGCTTTGTAGTCGTCAGCAATTTTGTTCAGCCGCACAGCGTAAAGCTTCGCCAGCGGACACTCGGTTCCCAAGAACGCAACGACCAAAAGCGAGTCATCGGAGAATTCGCTCAGCGTCCACTGCTTACCGCGATGATCGACTAGATCCAGGGCGTCAAGCGACTGCGTGAATGGTGACTGGCCGAATGAGGGAACCACAGTACAAAGTGAGATCATCGAAAGGAGGAGGTATCGCATAAGCTTGGATCGCTGGTGTTTCGCGGCATCACTTTGGGTTCATGGCAGTTTATCACGTCCGGCTAGACGTTACGCTATTTGCATGCAAGAAATCCAGACTGCTCTTGATGTGCTGTTAAGCGAAACGGTTCGCGTTGTTGATGCTTGCCCGATTGGCGGCGGTTGCATCAGCGATGCGTACGGTGTGGCCGTTAGCGGGAGCTCGGGAGAACGCACGCTGTTTGTGAAGCGTAACACCCCTGCGTTTTCGAGCAATTTCCAGTGCGAACGAGAAGGCCTGACTGAACTAGCACGAATTGATGCGATTCGCGTGCCCAAACACGTGGTCGTTGGCTTCGCCGCAGGCAAGTCGTGGCTAGTGAGCGAGTGGGTTGAAACGGGGCCGCGCTCGGATGACTTTTTCACCAAACTTGGCCTGCAACTCGCACGACTCCACCGGGACAGTCGGGGTGACGAAATCGGCTGGCACCAAGACAACTATTTGGGCAGCGCCAAGCAAATCAATTCGCCGCGCGGAAGTTGGTCGGATTTCTTTGCCTCTCAGCGAATCGAGTATCAATTACGCCTTGCCGTCGATCAAGGCAACTGCGACTCCGCGCTCCGCAAAGACTGCCGCGAGATTGTTCGTGCGATGTCGGAATTGCTGGATGGACGCGTGGATGAATCGTCGTTGTTGCATGGTGATCTTTGGAACGGGAATTATCTTTGCGACAGCAACGGGCAACCCGTCATCATTGACCCGGCGGTGTATCGCGGTTGTCGCGAAGCGGAGTTCGGCATGCTTCTGCTCTTTGGTTCGTGTCCTGCATCGTTTTACGATTCTTATCAAGCCGCCTGGCCGATGCCCGACGGCTGGGAACGCCGCGTTGGCGTTTACGTTCTCTATCACTTGCTGAACCATCTGAATCTGTTTGGCAGTGGATATCTTTCGCAGTGCAAGTCTTTGGCGGCATCGATCCTCAAACGCGAGTAATCGCCACCGTTGCTGGTGAGAACATGATTCGGGCGACCTTTTTATGACGAAGCATGGTTCTTGTTAGTGGTCCGTTTGTAGCGATCATAGAGATTCCCCTGCCAGCCGAGTGGTTTTGCCAAGGCAACCGTTGAAAGAGAGTCAGGCCGAAATAGTCTAGGGGGATCGTCCCGCTGACATTCGCGGTAGCAGCCTTCTGTCAGCCTGAGAAAGCACTTTCGAATTTGAAATTCCACGAGCGTTAAGATATGAGCACCGCCCCAATAGAAAAGAACGAAACAATTTCGTTACCCTCCGACCAAGTTGCCGAAGGACGAACTTTGGGAAAAGAGGAAATTGCCTTGCTAAGCGAAGTGATCCACAGCGGAACACTGACAAGCACAAAAGGGCAATTCGTAAAACAGCTAGAAGCCGATTTTGCAGAACGCTTGGGAGCAAAGTACTGCCATGCTTCTTCATCGGGTTCAGCCGCCTTGCACACTGCTTTTGCAGCGATTGACCCCGAGCCGGGTGACGAGTTCATCACGACTCCGATCACCGACATGGGAGCGTTGACACCGATTCTGTATCAAGGCGCGATTCCCGTTTTTTCTGATGTCGATGATCGCACTTGCAACATGACCGCCGACACGATCGAGGCCCGGTTGAGTGACCGAACGAAGGCCATCGTCGTGACGCACTTGTTTGGCAACCCGTGCGACATGGGTCCTATCATGGAATTGGCACGCAGCAAAAACATCCCGGTGATCGAAGACTGTGCCCAGGCCTTTGACGCCACCTACCGAGGCAAAAACGTGGGTCTCATCGGTGACATCGGCTGCTTCAGCATGCAGCAAGGCAAGCACATCACGACCGGTGAAGGAGGGCTTTGCGTTAGCAACGATGAGGAACTTTCGCGGCGAATGTTCTTGTTCATCAACAAAGCCTGGGGATACGGTGATCCTAAACCCGACCACTATTTCTTGGCTCCGAACTATCGCATGAACGAACTGTCCGGCGCTGTGGCTGTCGCTCAGTTGAAAAAGCTGCACTTTTCGGTAACACAGCGTCAAGACATGGCGGATCTGTTCACCGCCAAAATCTCCAACATCGACGGTATCCAAACGCCAAACATCCTGCCCGATGCGACACACACCTACTGGAAATATTGCTTGAACGTGGATTCGGACAAGATCAAAGACGGCGCGGTGGGATTGGCAGGTGCATTGAAAGAACACGGTATTTTCAGCGCTCCTCGCTATATCCAGAAACCGGCATTCGAGTGCCAAGTATTTTCAGAGCAGCGCACGTTTGGACAAAGTAAGTTCCCGTTTACTTTGGCCCGGGACGAAGCGGTCGACTACAGGCGAGATTTGTTCCCCGGAACGTATAAGGGACTCGAGCAAATTTTGGTCCTGCCTTGGAATGAACGCTACACCGAGGAGCATGTTGACTTCTTGGCCGACCGTTTACTTGAGTGTGTGAAAGCGGGAGGTGCAGCATGAGCGATTCAAAAAACCAGCCTATGCGTTTTGCCCTGATCGGTGCCGGAGCGATTGCCGGCACGCACTCAGACGCACTGTTGCAATCCGATGTTGCGGAGCTGTCCGCAGTGGTGGACGTCAACTTGCAGGCAGCCCAGGAGATGGCGGCCAAGCACGGTGCGGAAGCACACGCCGATTTGGATTCGCTGTTTCAGGCCGGCGAATTTGATGCAGCCATCGTGTGTACGCCACCGGATTCTCATCCCGATATTTGCTGCCGGTTTTTGGAAACTGGGATTCACGTCCTGTGCGAAAAACCCATCGCTGTTAGTTCCTTGCACGCTCAAAAAATGTTTGACGCTGCTGAAAAGGGAAACGCGATCTTGACGATGGCATCGAAGTTTCGCTTCGTCAAAGACGTTCAGAAGGCTCGTGACCTGATTGCCGAAGGTGTACTGGGCCAGCTTGTTCTGTTTGAGAACATGTTTACTTGCAACGTGGACATGTCCAAACGATGGAATAGCGATCCGACGATCTCCGGCGGCGGCGTTTTGATTGACAACGGAACGCACTCGGTCGATATCATGCGATTCTTGCTTGGTCCGTTGGCTGACTTGCAAGTGGTCGAAGGCAAGCGAGTCCAAGACATCGAGGTCGAAGACACGGTCAAGATCTTTGTTCGCTCCCAGTCTGACGTGATGGGCGACATCGATTTGTCATGGAGTATTAACAAAGACCAGCCGTACTTTATCAATTTGTACGGCAGTGAAGGAACGCTGCACGTCGGCTGGGGCGAGTCGAAGTACAAACGAAACGATGAGCCCGAATGGCATGTCTTTGGCAGCGGCTACAACAAAGTGCAGTGTTTTGTCGACCAAATCGAAAACTTCGTCGGCGCGATTCGATCCGATGAAGAATTGATCGTCGGTCGAGCGGATGCCCTGGCGTCGGTTGAAGTTGTCGAGACGGCTTATTTTGCCTTGAGTGATTCGCAGTGGCATACGATCGGCGCGGCACAAAGCGACAAGGTCAAGTCACACTGATGTCGGCCCGGATTCACCCCACAGCCATTGTCGAAGACGACGTTTCCTTAGGCGATGGCACCAGTGTCTGGGACAATGTCCACATTCGCCACGGTGCGTCGCTGGGTCATTCGTGCATCGTCGGTGGAAAGACTTGTATCGCCTACGATGTGAAGATCGGTAATCGGGTCAAAATCAATTCCAACGTGTATCTGTGCAACGGCGTCACGATTGGCGACGGTGTGATGGTTAGCGCTGGTGTGATTTTCACCAACGACCGGTTTCCCCGGGCGACGACGCCTGATCTTCGTCAACTGCGTGGCAGTGAACCCGACGAACACACGCTACAGACCCATGTGCGTGAAGGATGCACGATCGGTGCCGGCGCAGTCATTGGTTGCGATCTGGAGCTTGGACGATTTTGCATGGTCGGCATGGGATCGGTGGTAACAAAATCAGTCGGCGACTTCCAGCTTGTCTTTGGCAATCCGGCGAAGCTTCGGGGTTTTGCATGTCGCTGTGGCGAACCCTTAGCAAGGTTCGATGACGTAGCAGACATTCCCGACGGACCGCTTTCTTGCGAACTGTGCGATCGCGAGTACGTTTGCCAGGCGGGTCAAATCGACGAAATTTTGCCTGAAGGGCACATCGGATGAAACTAGCTGCCGACTTATCACTGGATCTAGACAACCAGTGGTCTTACATGAAAACGCACGGCGACCCTGAGTGGAGCCAGTACCCGTCTTACTTGGACGTGGTCATTCCGCATTTCCTGAAACTCCTGCGCGATCACGATTTAAAAATCACGGTGTTCATCGTCGGACAGGATGCGGCGATTGAATCAAACCTCGACGCGTTGAAACTCATTTCGGCAGACGGCCACGAGATTGGCAACCACTCGTTCAAACATGAACCTTGGTTGCAACGCTACACGCGTGAAGAGATTGTTGCCGAGTTTGAAACGACCGAGCAAGCGCTTGCTGCGATCAGCGATCAGCGTCTGATTGGTTTTCGCGGCCCCGGCTACAGTTTGTCCAACGATGTATTGGAAGTCTTGTGCGAACGCGGGTATCAATTTGACGCGTCGACCCTGCCGACTTTTCTCGGGCCGTTGGCACGCATGTACTACTTCTTTCGCTCCAATCTGTCGGACCAGCAAAGCGAAGACCGCTCTAATTTGTTCGGTTCGTTTGCCGACGGATTTCGGCGATTGAAACCGTATCGCTGGAATACGGCAAAGGGACAGATCACCGAGATACCCGTGACAACGATCCCGATTCTACGCGCCCCGTTTCACTTCAGTTACTTGCTGTTCTTGGCCAAGTACAGTGAAACGGTCGCGACGCTGTACTTTCGGTTTGCACTGGCGATGTGCAAATTGACGCGGACAAGCCCTTCGCTGTTGTTGCATCCATTGGATTTTCTGGGCGGCGATGAGATCGAAGAACTGAGCTTCTTTCCAGGCATGGACTTGGACGGCGACTACAAACGTCAGTTTTGCAGCAAAATGCTAGGCATCTATGCCAAGAGCTTCCGGGTTCTACCAATGGGCCAACGTGCAGCCGAAATAAATCAATTCGCCGAAAAGCTGCCCGTGAAAACGTATTCACGCTAGCCGAAATTGGATTCACGGCTATTGAGTTGACGGCGTGTGACGCTGGCTCGTCCTGATTGCGGCCTCGGTGGCTTGGGGCAAAGCCGTCTGATAGCTAGGATGGGGTTTCCTCTGATTTCTCCTGTCTTATCGCTGTAACCAAACATGCTCGCTGCTCGCGTCATTCCCTGCCTGGACGTCCACGAAGGCCGCGTCGTCAAAGGCACAAATTTTGTCAACCTTCGCGACGCTGGCGACCCTGTCGAAGTCGCGCGTCGCTACGAAGCCGAAGGTGCAGACGAGTTAGTGTTCCTGGACATCACCGCCAGTCACGAACAACGCGACACGATCATCGATGTTGTGCAGCGAACAGCCGAACAGATCTTCATGCCGCTGACGGTCGGTGGCGGCATTCGAACGGTCGAAGACGTTCGCGCTTTGCTTTCGGCTGGTTGCGACAAGGTTTCGATCAATTCGGCCGCGTGCACCGATCCCGATTTTGTACGGCGCGCCGCGGATCGATTTGGTAGTCAATGCATCGTTGTCAACATTGACCCGAAACGGGTGCAGAAAGACGGCCAAGAATTCTGGGAAGTTCACATCAACGGCGGACGCAAACCAACGGGACTGCAAGCGGTCGAGTGGGCACTGGAAGTGGAGAAACTTGGCGCGGGCGAGATTGTTTTGACCAGCATGGACGCCGACGGAACACGTGATGGATTTGATTTGGAAATAACGGCCGCGGTAAGCGATGCCGTTTCAATCCCAGTTGTTGCTAGCGGCGGAGCAGGTCATCCCAGTCACTTGGCTGACGCCGTAACCAAAGGCAAAGCCGACGCGGCACTTGCGGCCAGTATTTTTCACTTCGGCGAATTCACGATCGCCGAGACAAAGCAAATCATGCGAGACGCCGGGGTCGCGGTGCGTCTGTAATGGGAACAGGAGAATTCCAACCGAAATTCCGCACGTTGCTGGACGAAGGCGACCGAGCCCTCGCTGATGTTTATTGGTTGACCCACGCTGGTGGCGCGGCCAATACATTGGCTTACCGAGCGAAGACGATCGAACTGGATACCCCGATTGTTTTGTCGACGCCATCGATGCCCGCACGTGAAGAACTGTTCGATCTACAGTTCGAGGGTGACCTGGACGAAATTGCCGCAAGCCTGAGCACGGAGATCGAAGCGGAGCGTGAAAAACACAAACGCGGATCGCTACCTTTGATTGTGATTGGTCATAGCTTTGGCAGCGTGCTGGCGTACCGGACGGTGTGTCATTTAATCGCCCGTGACATCGTGCCGCATCGGCTGGTCGTATTGTCCTTTCCTGCCGCGGACCGCATGACCTACGACAAACAACTTCACACGCTGGGCGATCAAGAATTGATCCAAGAGGTAGATGAGATGTTTGGCGGCGTGCCGGAGAACTTGCGGAACGATGCGGCTGCCATGAAGTTCTTCACACCGGCGTTGCGTTTCGACTTGGGTTTACTGGAGCGTTATCGACACATTGCGGCGAAGCAAGTGATCGCGGTGCCGATCACGGCGATTTGCGGCACCGACGACCGAGCGGTTGATTTGGCTGACATGCAGCGGTGGGAAACGATGACCCATGCGGCATTTCGTCTACGCAGCATGCCTGGAGATCACTTTTTTCCGCTCGAGCGAATGGCGGAAATACTGAGTGCAGCGACTTGGGATACCGCTTCTTCAGAAGGTGTCTAACGCCCATCGGGACGCTTGACCAGTTGACCGAATGTGGGCTGGAGGATTAGAAAACGGCCTCGAAATTGGTGTTTTCCTCTCATCCTTGAAGTCTTGAACCGTGCCCGATGCCACCGAAGCGGAAGTCGTTCCCGTCCAAAATGCGCTGATTAGCGTCAGCGACAAAATGGGATTGGCTGATTTGGCCGCTGGACTTCAGCGTGCTGGCGTGACGATCTACAGCACCGGCGGAACCCGTCGTCACTTGGAACAGTCTGGCATCGAGGTCTTGGACGTTGCCGACTACACAGGCTTTCCAGAAATGCTGGATGGTCGAGTGAAGACATTGCACCCGAAAATCTTTGGCGGCATTCTGGCGATCCGCGATCGCGACGATCACATGGACGCCATTGAAGAACACGACATTGTTCCGATCGATCTGGTCATCGTGAATCTGTATCCGTTCGCAGCGACCGCCGCGCGTCCCGGTGCGACACGTGATGAGTGTGTCGAGCAAATCGATATCGGTGGCCCCAGCCTTGTTCGCGCCGCGGCAAAAAATCATGGCGACGTTGCTGTATCCACCAGCCCGCAACAGTACGGCGAGTTGCTGGAACAACTTGACGACCTTGGCGGAACAACGATCGAATTTCGCGAGAAGCTGGCAGCGGAAGCTTTTGAGCACACGGCTGGCTACGATCGAGCGATTGCAGATTTTATGCGAGGTGAGTCGATTGCAGGAGAATTCCCATCAAGCATGCACTTGTCGCTGCGTCGAAAAGCTCAGCTGCGTTACGGTGAAAACCCACACCAGCGAGCTGCGGTCTATGCCGACCCAACCGTTCGCAGCGCCAGCGTGGTCGCTGCGCGTCAGTTAAGTGGCAAAGAGCTTTCCTACAACAACCTGCTGGACTTGGACGCCGCTCTTGAGATTGTTCGTGGATTCGCCCGACCTGCGGTGTCGGTGATGAAGCACAACAACCCGTGCGGCGCGGCAACGGACGATTCACTTGCTGAAGCCTGCCGCAAAGCGCTCGCCGGCGATCCACTGAGTGCGTTCGGTTCTGTGCTGGGACTGAACCGAACGGTCGATGAAGAAACGGCTGAGATGCTGTGCGAGCCAGGATTGTTTATTGAAGCGATCGTCGCGCCCGATTTTTCGGCCGGTGCGGTAGGCATGCTGACAACACGGCCACGTTGGCGCGAGAACGTTCGGTTGATGCAAGTGGGACGCTTGGACTTACCTGCCCCAGCCACCCAACTGCGATTCATTAGCGGTGGCATGCTGGCGCAAGACGCCGATCGCATGACAAGCTCGTCTCTGCAGTGGTCCACGCCAACCGCCACGCAGGTTCCTGATGATCTTTGGGATGACATTTCGTTCGGCTGGGAAATGGTGCGTCACGTGAAAAGCAACGCGATTGTTCTGGCCAAGGACACTTCTTTGATCGGTGTCGGCGCGGGGCAAATGAGCCGCGTCGATAGCGTGGAGATCTCGATCGACAAAGCCGGTGATCGCTCAACCGGATCAATCCTTGCGTCGGACGCTTTCTTTCCCTTTCCCGACTCGATCGAGGCAGCAGCGGAGGCGGGAGTGGTTGCGATCGTTCAACCAGGCGGCTCACGCCGGGACCAAGAAGTGATCGACGCTTGCGACGAGCACGGTATTCCAATGGTTCTTACAGGTCGTCGGCACTTCAAACACTGATGACAATCCTAGACGACATCCTGGTCAAGACGCGCGAGACGATTCAGGCGGATCGGTCCAAGGTACCGGCGTCCGAACTTGAAGCTGCGATTGCTGACCTGCCGCCCTGTCGTGACTTTCACGCAGCGCTTGCTACGGGTGACTTTGTCAATCTGATTGCGGAAGTGAAACGGGCGAGCCCGTCGGCGGGTCTGATTCGCGAAGACTTCGACCCAGTCGTGATCGCGAAGGCGTACCAGCAAGGCGGCGCGTCCTGCATTAGCGTGCTGACAGACGAACCGTTTTTCCAAGGTTCGCTCGAATTTTTGACCGCCGTTCGCTCAGCAGTTGATTTACCGCTGCTCCGCAAGGACTTCATCGTCGATCGCTACCAACTAATGCAAGCTCGCCAAGCGGGGGCCGATTGCGTCCTGTTAATCGCCGAATGCCTGACTGGCCCTGAACTGCGTGAGCTTCACGACCAAGCCGTCGATCTTGGCATGCAAACGTTGATAGAACTTTTTGACGCCGAGAATCTGGATGCGGTTCTTGCTACCGGAACTCAACTGGTCGGTATCAACAATCGCGACTTGCGGACTTTCCACACAACACTTCAGCACACCCTAGACCTGTGTCCGTCCGTTCCGGCAGACCGCTTGATTGTTGGCGAAAGCGGAATCCGCAGCTACGACGATCTCGTTCGCTTGCGGGCTGGAGGTGTCAAAGCCGTGCTTGTTGGCGAGTCGTTGATGCGGAAAGACGACGTCACGACCGCGACACATCAATTACTTACGGGTGAATAGTTTGTCAGGCGAGAATTCTTCGCCAAGAATCGGAAACTCGGGTTTGACTTTAGAGGGACGGCCGATTGTGATCTCATTAGTGAACAATAGTATTTGGTCGCCCTGTTTGGCCGCGGGCCAACGAAGCAATTTCCCAACCCAAAGTTTGACGCGATGACTCCCCAAGGCGATCGATTTCACGCGTATGACCATCGCATAGCGGTGCTCGGCGTGCTGCTGATCAGCATGGGCATTGCGTTGGGTGGCTATCGCGCGATCACGAAATATCAGGTGCCGGGTCCTTTCTCGCACGATAACGCGGGCTTCTGCGATTTCCACAACGGTCTCTATTTCCCAACCGCAGCGTTGATCGAGGGCATCTCACCCTACGGTGAAGTCTACGCGACCACGTATCCGGTTGACCGGCAAGTTCCCTTTTTCTCGCCCGGTTTTTTCGCAATCCACGCTCCGTTGGCTTTGTTGCCAATGCGCATTGCTGAATGCATTTACTTTGTGCTGATCGTCTTGACCGCCTTGGCGATTGGCTACTTTGTCGCCTCGATGGTAGGGCGATACCGGCGCTGGGATCTGATTTTGCTTATCACGGGAGCGTTGCTCTTTTCGCGTGGTGGCCAGTCGACTTTGTACGTCGGCTATTTCACGATGGAAATTGTGCTTGCAACACTGCTGGCGGTGCACTGGGGACCGCGACGCCCCTGGCTGGCGGCTTTGGCTTTGGTGATTGTGTCGGCGAAACCGACTTACATTTTGCCGCTGGGTTTCTTGATGCTGGCACGCGGCGACTACAAAGCGTTGATAATCGGGGCAGTTCTCAGCGTGACTGCGGCGGCAATCCCTTTTGCATGGCTTGCCGCTCACGCAAGCGATGGGAACATTATCGATGGCATTTCGGAGATCGCCGAGGACATCCGCGCGACGCAAGATGTTCACATGTTGGTCGCTGACGAAATGCCGGTGAACACTTGGACGCGTATCGACTTGCCCGCCATCGTTGCCAAGTGGATGGGAGCCGACCCAAGCCAAGCGAAACTTCTTGTCGCCATGCTCTTCATCTTGGCCTTGCCGATGACTGTGCTGTTTCGTCGGTATCGAGCGAGCGTCGACGACGGAGCGGCAGGACTCACTGGATTGCTGATTTTCAGTAGCTTTCTAGCCAGCCTGTATCACCAGTCCTACGATGCAATGGTCTTAATCGCTCCACTCGCTGGCATTCTGATCGGGTCCCCGAGCATTTGGCGATCCAGTTATTACAAGGTCCTGACGAGACTGGCGGTGATCGGGCTGATCGTTCTGCCGTTGTACAGCTTCTACTCAACGCGAATCCTTCTGGGTCGCATTGAACCATCTCCTGGCGCCTTGCGAGTCTTGACAAGTGTTTCGGGTGTCAGCGTGACGCTTCTCATGCTCATGGCTTGCTGGATGGCTTGGCAACAAACAGCCAAATCCCGGCAAAACGACGCAAATAGCGTTCAAGACCAAGCCAGCTAAAGGTGGGATTCTGACGGTTATCCGGTTCCTTGGGGGTTGGGTACGGGAATCCGGTTGACCGGCATATTCATTGTCAAAGTAGCAGTTGTTCAGTGCGTTACAGGTATTAACATGTACCCGAGCGTTCGTCGTTGGACCACACCTCCTGAGTGTGCTGGTTGTCGCGACCCGCATAGCCTGTTGTTGCCCCACCCTAGATTGCCCCACCGAGACGACGCATGTCGCAACCATCAGACAACGAATTTGTTCAGCCTGCCAACTCTTCTTTAGAGCCGAGTGAACAGCGAAAAGCATCTAAGGATTCTGTTCGATTTCGCCCTGCCAAAGTCATCATGGCTTTGCCGGCGTATAACGAACAAGAAGCGCTTCCCGAGTTGCTAGAACGAATTGGTGAAGCGTTTGCCGATAGCAACTTGCCCTACGAAGTCGTCATCGTCGACGATGGTAGCAGTGACGACACGGCAAAGATCGCGTCGCAAATGTCGTTTCAAATGCCAATCCACTTGATCCAACACGAACAAAATCAAGGACTCGGCACGACCTTACGTGATGGTCTACGCGAAGCCGTCGATCGCGCAGGCGAACGAGACATCATTGTAACGATGGACGCGGATAACACGCATCCACCAGGACTGATCAATCGCATGGTGCAGATGATCCACGAGGGCTGTGATGTGGTCATCGCTTCTCGCTTCGAACATGGCGGGTGTGCTGTGGGCGTGCCGTTTGATCGCGTGATTCTGAGTCTCGGTGCTCGCGCACTCTTCACCGTATTGTTTCCAACACGAGGCGTCAGAGACTACACCTCCGGCTACCGTGCCTACCGTGCTTCAGTCATCCGTCAGGGATTCGCCGATCACGGTGATAATCTCGTCGCCGAAAAGGGGTTCTCTTGCATGGCTGACATTCTGTTGAAGCTCCGCAGACAGGGTGCCTTGTTCGGCGAAGCTCCGCTGCGATTGCGTTACGACCGTAAGGGTGGCGAAAGCAAAATGCGAGTCTTCAATACCATCTGGCTAACGCTGAAACTTCTTGCTCGCAATCGCTTTGGAGTGACGAAGTAATCCTGTGACTGCCAATCCAAACAGCAAGTGCCCAAAGAGCAAGTGGCTGGTCGTCGGAGGCGGCGTCTTGGGGCTCAAAATTGCCAAGGATCTGGTAGCCAAAGGACAAGACGTCACGATCGCAGAAGCTGCGCCGCAGTTCGGCGGCCTGGCAAGTGCTTGGAAACTAGGCAATGTGACATGGGACCGCTACTACCACGCCACGCTGCTAAGTGATTCCTACCTACGCGATCTGCTGGACGAACTCGGACTGGAACAAGAGCTAGATTGGGTTGAAACCAGGACCGGTTTCTATGCCGATGGCGAGTTGCTTTCGATGAGCAACACGGCTGAGTTCCTGAGGTTTCCACCGTTATCGTTGTTTGAACGTCTGCGCTTAGGCGGCACGATTTTTTATGCCTCCAAGATCCGTAATTGGCGGAGAATGGAAAAGCTGTCGGTCGAAAAGTGGCTTCGCCGCTGGTCGGGCAATGGAGCGTTCGAGAAAGTTTGGTTACCGCTGCTCAAAGCAAAGCTTGGCGAAGCCTATAAGCAAACGTCGGCCGCCTTTATCTGGGCGCACACCGCGCGAATGTACAAGGCGCGGCGAAGCGGCGCGAAGAAGGAAATGTTCGGCTACGTTCCCGGCGGCTACGCACGAATTCTGGAGCGTTTCTGCGAATCTTTGACCAACAAGGGCGTTCGTTTGTTGGCCGGCCATCCTGTCTTGGCAGTTCGTGAAGCTGATGGCGATTCAACAGACGGCAGACTGGAGGTCGACTTCGGCGAAGGCCGCACCGAGCGTTTTGACAATGTCGTGTCGACGATCGCATCTCCGCTGATCGCCAAGCAATGCGATGCGTTGAATGAAGAAGAAAAGCAGAAGCTCAAAGGCGTCAAGTACATCGGGGTTGTCTGCGCATCGATGCTCTTGAAAGAACCGATTAGCCCCTACTACGTCACAAATATCACGGATACCTGGGTTCCGCTGACTGCGGTGATCGAGATGTCGACGATCGTGAACCGAGAGACGCAGCTTGGGGGCCAGCATTTGGTCTACCTGCCCAAATACCTGCCGGACGATCACGACGGCCTGCAAGAGAGCGACGAAGACTACAAGGAAAAGTGCCTTTCGACGCTAGAGAAGATGTACGACCATTTCTCTCGCGATAACGTCATGGCGTTCCAAATAGCGCGAGCCAAGTACGTCGCAGCTTTGTCAACGATTGACTACAGCACCCGCTTGCCGCCGATCGTCACCAGCGTTCCTGGTTTTTACGCGTTGAATTCGGCGCATATTCTCGAAGGCAACCTGAACGTCAACGAGACAATCCGCTTGGGCGAAGACAAGTTGGCAGGAGAGGTTTGGACGGACTACCTGTCACGATGCGAATCGGGCGAGATTCCTGCGAGATCAACTGACCGCCAACCGGTCGGCTAAACGGGTTCTACAACGCTCTACCAAATGGTTGCGTCGCTTCGCGACTGAACACGGTAGCTGGTCTGAGTTACGCAGTGCTTGAAGCTATGCAGTGCTTGAAGCTATGCAGTGCTTGAAGCTATGCAGTGCTCGAAGTTACGCAGTGCATGTAGTTACGCCTCAGAGCGTCGAAACAACAAAATCGCTACTGCTCCGAACCTGCTGCGCTGGGTGGCTTGAATGCAATTTCCTGCCACTTGATGCCTTTGTCCATTGGTTCGATTTGCATCATCAAGTAGCCGTCTTGATAGAGCCGAACGGTCCCGGTCGATTGACTTACCACCACGGCAATCGCTTTCGTTCGCCGCGTAATCGCGGCGGCAGCCCAGTGACGAGAGCCCAGCCCTTTGGACATGTTCAGTTCTTCGTGCAGCACTTCCAGCATCTGCCGGCTACGTTCGATGACGCCATCGCTGGTAACCACAAAGGCACCGTCCAACTGGGCAATCTCCTTGGCATCTTCTTGGACCTTCGGGTCCATCAAGTTGCGTTCTTTGCGGTTGTACCCGCGAAAAGGATCGCAGCCACTATAGCTCGCATGCTCGAGTACCTTTCGCGTGTCCCCAATCACGAACAAAGTGCCGACGGGCTTGCCTTCACGGCCCTCCAACCCAATTTGCACCGCCAAATCGACGACGGTCTTAATCGTTTTCAGCGGCACGCTGCTTTCTAGCATCTGCAAGTCGCGAGTCGTCAAACGACGCATCCGCTCATCTAGCTTCAGGTGACTAATCGAATCGAGTCGACCCTGCTGAAACCCACCGTACAAAGCGATGACTTCACCGTTAATTTTGATCAATTCATCAGCAGCTGCTTCCAGCAAAGCGTGCTGAAGGCGTTCCAACAGCGGAGCCTTTTCTTTGTTGAGCGCGAGCGGTTTCAGTCCGGCCTCAGCGGCGCCTTCCAAGTCATCTGACGAATCGACCGCCACGATAACCGGCTTATCCAACTCATTCTCGGTCGACATTTCCGAGATCTTCTTCCAGTCTGTTTGACCATCCAGAAGAATCAGCAGCGCATCGGCTCCCAATTTTTTCTGTAGCTCGAATGCGGCCAAAAGCATGGCCGTATTGTGCTTGGTAAGACGCTGGCTCGCCATGTCAGGCAACGCATATCGAAAGGGTGCGAATCAAGGAAGCACCTTTTTAGCCGATTACCCCCTTTTACAAAAGAGAGTAGTCCCGAATTTGCCATCTGCCGCTTCACAAACGCAACTGCATCAGAAGCTCACTATCTAGCGATATGATCCTTGCGTGGACGGTCCCCTAGCAATTGACTGACGTCGGTAAGCAGGACCGCTCTTGAAGATTCGGTCGTGATACATCGCCAGCGAACGCAAAGCGTGTCCTTTGGGGCCAATCTTCCATTCGTGTTCCAGATCGCGATTCAGGGAATTCATCAGGAAGGCAATGGCGCGAACCAGACGCGGATCTTGCAACTGGGAATCTGGGGTCGCCGTTAGCAGAAATTCAACCATGTGACCCGTCGTCTGGATCTTGCGATCGACGTCGCGATTGTCGCCGCGTCCCTCATACCAGTTCGTACTCATTGAACCGTCGCGATTCTGAAGCGAATAGGTATAGTTTACGAAGTCTCGCACATACTGCTCAGCACGTGCCCACTGGCCCGTCATCGGCTTACCTTCGGCTCGTCGATTCCGCAGAGCATGTGCGTAGCCCATTAGCCGGTGGGTTCCACCACAAGCAACACCATTAATCGGCTGCGTGAGTTCTTCGCGAATCAGCCGTGCACAACTCCACCGTTGACCATCTGCCGCGATCCACTGTGCGTCAGTATCTAAGTAGTGCGACAACCCGATCAGCGAAAACGTCAATTCTTCGCCACTCTTGCATGCCAACTTTTCTTCTTCAATTAAGTGCTGCATGCTGTACTTGGAGTTGCCAGCGTACAACGGATAATTCGTCGGCACATCGCAAAGCGAAAACACTGCCAACATTTGAGCTTGGTGCCCCTGAAGACCGACACCGCTTTTCGCTTTCAAACGGCCATTTTCCTGCGTCAGCAAACGCTGTCCACGACAAATATTGTTTCCAGCGATCCAAGCGATGGTGCTATAGTTGGTGTTGCCAACAGCACATCGAGTGTCAACGCCGTAGACCATGATCGCGTGCATCATGCCCCAGTTGCTTCTTCCAGCCGCTATCTCGGGGCGATCATAGAAGTACTGAAGAGTCCGCGAAATACCTGGCTTCATCTGCCGGACGTAGGGACTGATCTTTATCTGTTGAGCTGGCATACCGATGTAGTCCAGCGTCACAGACGGTCCGGCGTCTTCGCCCAAATCGCCGATTCGGCTTCGCTGTGAAGTTCGACTTTTCTCGTCTGATTTGGATCGACTCGCAACACGCGGCGACGCTTTTCGTTCGTCACGCTGCTTCTCTTGCTGGTTAACCTCAATCTCCAACTGCCCGCGAATATCGTCACGTTCACCCATCTCAGAAAGTGTGGCGACCTTTCGCTTTGCGATCTCGACCGACGGAACCGCCTTTGATGCCTTCGGCGCAACCAATTCAACGACCGGGGGCGTCTCCGACGAGACGTTACTGTCAGCAGTTGTCGACTTCGGTTCTGCGCCAGCAATCAATGCTTCGGTTTGCTTTCGTAATCGCAGCACCGAATTTTGGCCTTCACGAGACGCTCCGGCGTTCTTACCCAGGCCAGGCAAATCAACAGCGTTTTTGGGCGCCATGATCGAAGGTGGGTCAATCGCTTTCGGCGAAACCTTGAACTCCAAAGTTGATGCAACCGGGCTTCGCGGTGCAAGCACCCTGGGCTCTACCGAAGGACGCGGGGATGTTGCGTAGTCAGGAGCGGCACCACGGAAACTTCTGGCTGAACTTGGGTCACTCAGCGGGCTTTGCGATGGTTTACTAGGCAGTGCTCTTGCCCGACTAGATGTTCCGCCGCGTGACACCCATCCACCGGTGTTAGTTTGCTTAGGCAACTGTTCAGCCACGCGAGCAGCCGGAGGTCGTGGAAGCGACCGATGCGATCGGCTTTGCGTTTCTTGCTTCCGCGTATCAGCTCGGAATTTAAACAGAGGCTGCCTTCCACGAAGTCCGCCGCCAAAGATCGGGCCCGCGACGGGCTGCATTTCCAACTTGCTCTGAACACCGCGATACGTCGCCCCCTGCATTGGCACCTTGATGCCAGGTCTCTTCTTGATCGGCGACTCGAAATCCGGATTTTCGGCCGGCGTCTCTTCCGCAACCTGCTCTTCCAGTGGAAGGGCATCCTCGTTGTCGCCTGCATCTTGCACCGGCTGTACTTCGATATCTTCGGTCACCCGCTTCAGTGCCATTGCAGGCTTCGGTGCCAAGACCGTTTCTGAACGCACCGCAGGCGGCAACAATTTCAATGTTGATTTTTGGTCACCCAGGACGCTGCTTGGGTGGAACGCAGTCGCTGCAAGCAGAGCAGCAACGAGCGTAAGACGGCGACTTTGACGGGACGACAACTGGGGGTGTTTTGCGGGCACCACTGACTCCATAGCTTGAGAGATACTCTCTCAGTGCTATCGGACATCAGATGGTGCAAATTGACCCCGAGTTGACGGGTGAAAAGGGTCGCAAGGTAGGTCGACTTTACCGCCGCACTGCAGATCTTTGTCCCAATTCGGCGCGTTTGGCTAAAGGTCAAATTCGTCAAGCGAATCAAGCAACACGTCCAAGTCATCCTTTGGTTTCGCGGCCAAATCTTCCTGCCGACGTTTCAGCTGATCGTCGATGCCAACCGCGTCACGCCCCGTTAAAAGCAGCTGTTCGTCACGTTCACGTGCTGCCGTGGCGATTGGGTCATCGCTGCCAGCAGGGGCACCGAACAGTTGCGACAGGTCGATTTTGAATCCTTCGTCACCATCGACCTGGGCCCCCGCAATTGCTGGCGCTTTGTGTTGTGGAAAAATGATGGCATTCTCGGGACACACCCGACTGCACGCCGGACACCCTTTGCGGCAGTTGTCTGGCTGTTCGACCAAAATGTTCTCAACACCATCCACGCCGTAGACACCGAACAGACAAAAGTCGACGCATTCCATGCAGTTCGTGCAGCGGCTGAAATCGATCACGGGATACCATCGCCGCGAAGTCGTTTCATCAACCTGCACGATCTTCCCGCCGATGACGGGCAAGCTAACCTGCTCGTCACTGGGAACGTCAAAAATCCGCCTGATTTCGGAAATGTACTGATCGGCCTGGTCGGTGACCTTCAGATCCAAACAGTGAATCGCACGTTCGGGACGCGGGTACAAATCGACGACCCGGTCGACGGGCTCTGCTTCGTTATCGCTGATCGCCGCGACAGGCTTTTCCTCATCTTCGTCTTCGTCGGCTTGGCCAAGTTCCACATCGCCAAACTGCCCCTGAACACCATTCCGATCGAGCACCCAATGAGCAGCCCGACCGTAGATCCAGGAAACCAAAACGATATCGCCTTCGATCTCCGCCAGCTGCTTATACGACTCGCTTGCCCGGGGCAAATCATATAGATGCGGAACCACCACCACATCGACCCCATCCATCTTTTCAGCAGCATCGACAATAGCTTGTTCTAAATCACGCTTTTTCGGATTGCGTGACTGCCCGCGTGAGACCACCAGGGTGGTTGTCGAAACATCAGGAGTGGCGGCTGTGATCATGTTCGGCTGTAAAGTACGGTCGTTACCTTATGTCAGACATCCACTCGTGAGCCGTTGGCGCTAGCCACGGGCCTTGTGGTTCGTCGTACAACGGACTTCCAAGCCCGTTGAAAAATACGCTGACGGACTTGGAAGTCCGTCATACATCCATTGCCAACAGAAATACTAATGGAATCAGCAGCCCGCAAGCGCCATTGGACGCTCACCAATCAAGCGGCTTGAGCCAAGCCTCTTTGACCTTCAAAACACTGACGTCCATGACTGTTTCGCTGCCGTGCGTGACAATCAGCTGTTCTTCCGGTTCAATTGTACCCAACTGAGCAACCGCCACGCCAGCATCGCTGAGATGCTTCGCGAATGATGCGGCATTTTCCGGTGTCGTTTCAACCAAGAACCTTGTATTGGATTCGCTGAAAAGCGTCTCGGTAGCTGACAAGTCCCCAGCCACGTCGTCGATTGCCAATCGAATCCCAAGTCCACCGGCCATTGCCATTTCCACCGCAGCAGCAGCTAATCCGCCTTCGCTCAAGTCATGACACGAACGAACCAGCCCGGCAGAAATCGCACCATGAACGGCGGCAAACGTTGACTTCGCAGTGATCGCGTCGACGGTCGGAACCTGACCACCCGCCAGCTCTCTCACCAAACAGAGATGCGACCCGCCCAACTCAGACTTTGTCTGACCGACCTGGAAAACAACGTTCCCCGCTTCCTTTGCGTCCATCGTGACGCTCTTGGAAACATCATCGATTTGCCCCATCGCACTGATCAATAGCGTGGATGGAATCGCAATCGTATTTTTTGTGCCGTCATCGCTGAAGTAACTGAATTCGTTGTTCAAACTGTCTTTACCGCTGATGAATGGCGTGCCCAACGCGATCGCCAGATCCTGACAGGCAATGGCCGAACGCACCAGCGAGCCAAGTGTTTCGGGACGATCGGTATAGCCCCAGCAAAAATTGTCCAAAATCGCGATCTTGGACGGGTCCGCCCCGACGGCGACGGCGTTACGCATCGCTTCGTCAATGGCCGACGCTGCCATGTGGTACGTATCAAAATCACCGAAATGAGGATTCATGCCACAAGAAATCACGAGCCC
This sequence comes from uncultured Pirellulaceae bacterium, assembly GCA_964444105.1. Taxonomy (GTDB): domain Bacteria; phylum Planctomycetota; class Planctomycetia; order Pirellulales; family Pirellulaceae; genus K23-9. The sequence continues at coordinate 2,452 of CAYUGI010000086.1, read as the reverse complement.
GCGTCGGCTGTTCATCAAGGGTCGAATCACGGCGGCATCTCCGGGACCGTCACACTGCGGACCAACCAAGGGTTTGACGACACTACCGCCTTGAACTTCATGATCGTACTGTCGAATGACCCAGTGTTTACTGGCGACGTTCAGGCTACCCATGATCGATGTCAAAGTGTCGGCGTGATCGCTAGCTGACATGGTCGGCAAATTGACATCGACTGTTTCCGGCGGCGAGTAGACCGCGTCGCGAATGATTGGCGGACGGCCATCGTGCATGAACTTCATCGACAAGTCGCCAACGGTTTCACCGTGGTAAGTCAATTGCAATCGTCCCGTTGGAGCAAAACGTCCGATCACCGCCGCTTCGACGCCTTCGCTTTCACAAAGCGTGATCATTTCGTCGACCGACTCTTGCGGAACAGCGAACACCATTCGCTCTTGCGCTTCGCTAATCCAAATCTCTGTGTAAGTAAGGCCCTCATATTTCAACGGGCATTTCTCCAGCCAGACTTCCGCCCCCAACTCTTCGCCCATTTCACCGACGGCGCTCGAAAAGCCGCCCGCGCCGCAGTCCGTCACCGCGTTGTAAAGCCCGAGATCGCGAGCTTGAATCAGTACATCCAGCACCATCTTCTCAGTGATCGCGTTACCGATTTGGACAGCACCTCCAGAAAGCGACTCTGACTCGCTGGTCAGTTCCGCCGAACTAAACGTGGCACCATGAATTCCGTCGCGTCCGGTGCGTCCGCCGATCGCAACAATCAGATCGTCCGGCTTGACCTCTTTCTCTTCCATGCCAACAGGAATCATCCCCACGTTACCGGCGTAGACCAGTGGATTGCCCAAGTAGCGTTCATCGAAGTAGACCGCCCCATTAACTGTCGGTATTCCCATGCGGTTGCCGTAGTCGCGAACCCCTGCAACGACGCCCTTCATCACGCGACGCGGGTGCAGCACACCAGGTGGCAGCGAATCAGCATCCGTGTCTGGCGGGGCAAAGCAAAAAACATCCGTATTGCAAACGGGTTTGGCTCCCATCCCGGTCCCCATCGGGTCGCGAATCACGCCACCGATTCCGGTGTTGGCTCCACCGTAAGGCTCCAACGCCGATGGGTGATTGTGGGTTTCCACTTTGAAGCACGCGTGAAAATCATCGTCAAACGTGACGATACCCGCGTTGTCCTTGAACACACTGACACACCAATCGTCCTCACCCAGATTCTTGCGAATCTGCTGTGTTGCTGCAAAGATCGTTTCCTTCAGCATGTTGTCATACTGCCGCTCATCGCCATCGGGAGATCCATCAGCCGATGGACCGCGATAGTGGATTCTCCCCGCAAGCGTCTTGTGGCTACAGTGCTCCGACCAGGTTTGCGCGATCGTCTCCAATTCAATGTCAGTTGGATTGCGTCCGATCGACGTGTAGTGATCGCGGATCGTTTGCATCTCAACCAAGGTCAAATACAGCTGACCTTCACGCGAGAGCTTTTCCAGCCCGGCGTCATCTAATTCACGAATCGCGATCGTGGTCAAATCAAACTCGTACGCTGACCCAACATCCAGCTGATCCATTTCCAAGGGACCGACGATGACTTGCTCGATCGAGTCGTTTGACAGAGCCTTCTTGCAAATTGAATCCAGCGCCGCATCATCGACGCTCTCGTCCAACCAATATTTTCGCATTGTCCGAACCGCATCGACTTCGACACCCGCGTCCTTAGCAGCCCCCAGCGTGCTTGCTGCAACAGGGTCCATCACGCCCGGTTTGGGTAGTACATTGACCAGGTGCACTTGCGAGCTCTCAGCCTCGCCAGAACGAGGCGGCTGATTCAAATCAGCTTGTCCAGCGATTGCAACGACGGTGCGTTCGGTGACCGTATCGCTAAGCAATCGATCGGCCAATCGAACGGCATCGTCGCGATCAAAATTGCCCTGCACCAAAAAGCTGCGAGCGAAGATGACGTCCACTTGTTCGCCCAGACCCAACTCGCGAATTTCTTCACTGGTGCGATCACCTTCGCGATCAACCTGTCCATCAGCTGGGTAAATGTCAATTTGCCAAAGCGGCATGGCTTCACTCGTCTCTTACGTGTGGTCGAAAGCGGAAAACTAAAACTGGAATACTTGTGCTACAAATCTCGCAACTTCGCGTCGGTCACTTCACTTTTTGCTTGTCCGATTTCGCATCGGCTAGCCACTGCAGCAAGGCCTCATCGTCATTGCGAACAAGCATTTCAAAAAGACCCGAAACGTCTTCTCGAAGGCGGTCTAACTGATCCAAAATTGCAACTCGATTTTCTTTGCAAATCGCCGCCCAAAGCGTTGGATCACCCGCCGCGACACGAGTGATATCCCGCCAACCCGACCCGACGAGTTCGGTTGCAGCGTCGGGCGTCAATCGAGCCACCAGCGACGACATTAAGTGTGGCACGTGGCTGACGGCTGCCAAGTAGGTGTC
>CAYUGI010000085.1:18544-23314 GCA_964444105.1 uncultured Pirellulaceae bacterium | reverse complement strand
ACCGCATCATCTGCGGAAGACGGTTCGCCAGCAAACGCCACGACCGGTCCGGCATCGCATCGACGCTGAACTTGTCCGCCCAGCCAGGCCAGGAATCAAAGGCAGACGAAAGAGTACGCATCAAAGCAGCCGAGCTAACGTTCCCACTGGGAACGGCTCGCAATTCTGAATAGAACACATCGTCATTCGCCGTCAACGAAACGAGTACACCAGCAAAGTCCGTGATCAACAAACGCTTTAACGGCCGCGTCAATTCGGGTGCCGCGGTCGCAAGTAGCTCGCGTCCATCGGCAAACAAAAAGTTGGGTGTTACCAAGGCAACGACATGCGATGAACGGCTAGAACCATCCCACAATTTTTGCATCGCACGTGGCAGTGGAATGCTACCGCCTTCGTTTTCGGCAATGGTCTTGATTCGCTTGATAGAGCCCACAGCAAATCGCCTAACGGTCGCATCGGGCGCCAACGCGCCTTTTTGCGAGTCACCCAGAAAGTAAGCGTCGGCGTCTGGTTCATCCCCGGCATATATCGTGACACCGTCCGGCGTCCTGGCAGCCGATACTTGCCAAGTATCAGCCAAGGCCTTCAGTGCCTGCGCTTCGCTTAGCTCAATCACCATCGACACTTCCGGCCAACCGTTACGGTCGGGATGCAGCGCCACGGTTATTCGCTCGATATCCGATTGGGGTACTCCAGCACGTTGGGAAGCTTGCTTGATCAGCCCTGTCAATTCAGGTGAAAGCGCCGCCAGCACCTCGCGTCCGGCTGGATCGGCAACGAAGGATCCAAGCTGCACCGAAACGATCGCCGCTGGGCCAGGCGGCAGCAACTCCAGCGAAGGCTGTTTTGCGTCGGCCGCATAAGGAGGTGCCCAGGGGAACTTGCCATCGCTGACCAATTGATAGCCGTTAGCGGAAGCGGCTGGCGTCGTGTCTTTAACCGTCGACCTGCTGGCGACCTTCCGCTCAGGTGCTCGCGTCGAGGAAGCGACCGGTGGTACGACGGTTGGAAGCGGCGGCCGCGGATCGCGCTTTTCTGATGTTGAACCGTTGCCACGTGCAAGCAACATGATGAATGTCGCCAAGAGGGGAATCGACAACATGCCCAGAATGAACGGTACGTTGTTCTTCTTTTTTCGCCGCCGACGACGAGGTGGTGGAGGCGATGTGGATTCCGCTTCTTCGCTCGGGCGCGTCTGGGCAGACGGTTCCTGCGCTGGGGGCTCCTGCGCTGGGGGCTCCTGCGCTGGGGTTTGCGGTTTCGGGGGTTGCGGTGGTGGGACCGAATCAGCCGTTGCACGCGATGACGCGACGGGCGGCGACTGAGCAGGCGATGAGGCAACGGGCGATGACTGGGGCGGCTTGGGCTGGGTCGGCTTGGGCTTGGACTGGGCTGGCGATGACTGGGCTGGCGATGACTGGGCTGGCTTGCGCTGGGTCGGTTGTTCGAGCTGCGTTTGAGTCTTGCCCGTTTTTATCGCCGGCGTTCGTGTGGCTGCGTCTACATCAGGACTGGCATCGCTGGAAACTTCTTTGACGGCTGACTTGGGCTGTTTCGTTTGCTTCGATGTAGAGGAAGGAGATGCAGAAGACAGAGAAGCTTGCACGGCGGTCAGAGCATCGGCGACTTGCTGAGCGGATGAAAAACGCGCGGCCGGACTCTTTGCCATTGCGTAGGCAATGACGCGTAGTAACGGGTCTCCTGCTTCGCCTTGCTGAATCGCCTGAGTCAATTCAGCGGGGACATGAGTCAGATGATCGGCGATCTGTTGGTCAATTGAAGACTGCGAATCTGTTTGTGTGCCCGAGCCGCTGGCATCCTCCATTGGCAATCGCCCCACGAACATGCGGAACATCAAACAACCGAAGCTGTAGATGTCCGAGGCCACGGAGCAGGGTTGATTCGGATCAGCCAGTTCGGGTGCCGCGTAAGCCCCGGCGGCCTCGGTCGCATGGATCCAGCCGAACGCTGGATCTGCCCGCGGAACCCTTGCCGGTCCGGAGGGATCGCGAAGCAATGTCGCCTTGCCACCCGACGTCATCCAGATTCGATCGGAACGAACTTCGCCATGAACCAGTCCCGCAGCGTGCATCGCCGACAAACCGTTGGCAATCGAAATGGACAGTTCCATCGCTTGAGCGCGAGCGACCTTCATCTTCTTTTTCGTCAGATCAAAAAGCGATCGACCGCCTTCCAGTGGGCTGAATACCTGCACGCCTCCTTCGCCATCGGGGTGCAATTCAAAACCCTGTAGTTGTGGATGCGAGACAGCTGCGTGAGCGGCGAGCCACTGCGACACCAACTCCGTCAGTTGGGTGCCGGGCACCCGCAACAGAAACCCCTTCCGAGGCGAATCAGAAGGCGAACTCGCGCCAGAGTCATTCACGGCACTCGCGAGCGTTTGAACCGGTAACCAGTGACCCAGCGGCATCGAAGGCTGGTCGGATGTTTGGACAAAACTCCCCTGCCGCAGACTCACTGGGGTATCGGACAGCAGAGCGGTTGATTGAAACTTGGTGAGTTGGCCGCTCTTGACCAAGAATGCGGCCATCGATTCAGCATCCGTCGCTGGCGTACCTTGATGAGCGTCGCAGTAAGCTGCTGCAAACTGCTTGCACTGATCGGTGCTGGCAACACCGTTTTGTACCAAGCGGGTCCAGAATTCGCTCAATGCGATCGACATTCGGCAGCAAGATCCGTCAAGGGCTCAGAATGATTGAGACAGCCTCGCTCCAAAGGAGACTGACGTCACGACCCAGTCCATTCTACTTCATCAGCAAAACCAAAACACCGCCGGCTGCGAACCTGTGCGAATTGACTGATTGGAGGTTAGCAGCGAAAGAGAATTAGAACCTTCCTGCGACAAACTACTTGGCCCAATGTGGCTACGATGCCACGTCGTGATTAGAATCCGGCTCAAGTGGGTCACACGCTTGCCTCCGCGAATCCTCCCCGTCAGACAGTTTCCTTCTCAGATAGTCCTTCGCCTTGAATATCGTCTACTTGACCAGCGAAGTCGTTCCCTTTGCCAAAACCGGTGGGCTTGCTGACGTTTGTGGGGCACTGCCGAGCAAGATCGCTGCACTGGGTCACCAAGCGGTGGTGATCATGCCGGCCTTCGCTGCGATCCGCGAATGCGGCCTAAACATCGAATCGACTGACATCAGTTTCGCCATTCCGATGTCCCCCAAAAAGCTGGTCGGGGCGAAGCTGCTTAAGTCGACGCTACCTGATTCAGAAGTGCCGGTTTGGTTCATCGACCAGCCAATGTATTTCGATCGCCAAGGCTTATACGGAGCGGCTGGCAGTGACTACGTCGATAATGCCGAGCGATTCGCTTTCTTTTGTCGAGCTGCAATGCAGGCCATCACGCGAATGGGCTGGGCCGTCGATATTGTCCACTGCAATGACTGGCAAAGCGGGCTCGTTCCCGCTTTGATGAAAAATGCATCATCTAATCAACAATTCTTGCGCGAACATCCTTGGGTGTCTCAAGCTAAATCACTGATCACAGTTCATAACCTGGCATATCAAGGCATCTTCCCCAAAGAGAACTTCGAGTGGACCGGCGAAGACTGGATCCATTTCAACTCGGAAGAATATGAGTACTACGATCAAGTCAACTATCTCAAAACCGCTTTGAGCACCGCCGACATGATCTCGACGGTCAGTCCCAAGTACGCCGAAGAAATCTGCACGCCCCAGCACGGTTGCGGCCTGGAGAGTGTCTTGGTCGCGCGCGAAGGCCGTGTTTCTGGCATCATCAACGGTATCGACACCGACATTTGGAATCCTGCTACGGATCCACTTTTGGCTGCCAACTACGACCGATCCAATTGGCGATCGGGCAAGGAAGCCAACAAACTCTCGCTACAAAAACACTTTGGATTGGCCCAAGATCCTGGGCTACCGATGATCGGACTTGTGGGAAGGCTAGCCGAGCAAAAAGGCTGGGATCTGATTCTTCCCGTACTGGAAAAACATCTGCTCGAAGATCGCCCTAACCAGTGGGTCGTCTTGGGAAGCGGCGGCATTCACTTTGAAGAAGCCCTGCAAGAGCTTGCGCAAAGGTACCCCGACCGCTTTGGACTGCATGTTGGATTCAGCGACCAACTGGCGCATCGTATTGAAGCTGCATCGGATCTCTTTTTGATGCCCAGCCACTATGAACCGTGCGGACTCAATCAGCTGTACAGTTTGCGATATGGCACGATACCTGTCGTAACACCAACGGGAGGATTGGCTGATTCGGTAACCGATGTTAACCAAGGGACATTGGCAGAAAAAACAGCGACCGGGTTCTTCCTTAAATCACCTTCACCCGCCGGATTAGACGAATCGATTGGTGACGCACTACGTCTTCGTTATCACGATCCGGAAAAATGGGAACAAATTGTGCAAACGGCAATGTCGCAAGATTGGTCGTGGAGGAAGAGTGCGAGCCAATATGCAAAACTTTATGAGCGAACGCTGGCCCTTAAATAGCACGCTCTCGTAAAGGTCGATTCTCGCCCGCTAAAAAACGCTGTTTTTTGACGCTCAATGCCAGAACTGAGCCAAAATTGGTTAGGCTCTTTACTCGGGTGGTTCGAAAGAATCATCTAGGGAGTTTTGGGAGTCACGAACAAACGCTCCCGATGCTAACTCCGAATTCGGGTCCAGATGTCGGGCCTTCAGGACGAGTGGACCTATCGAGCACGAAGCTACCGCGGGCACCTTTAACCAATCAAAGATCATGCCAACCAAGGTACGTTCAGTTTCGCAAACGAC
>CAYUGI010000085.1:0-18444 GCA_964444105.1 uncultured Pirellulaceae bacterium | reverse complement strand
CAAAATTCAGCCGCTGCTCAGGCGACGCCAAAATCTGACGTCAACCAACAGCCCGAGCCGCATCACCGGCCAGCAAACGCGGTCACGCGAGTCGATCCGATCACGGGGCAGGCGACAATCTTTGCTCCTCAACGAGACGCTCGGCCGGACCAATTTCACTCGGTTGATATCGCGCCGAGCGACACTTCGATTGGATGCCCGTTTTGCTGCGGTGCCGAATCGCAAACGCCGGATCCTGTTTGGATCGGACGAAAGCTGGCTCACCAAACACATGCGAGCCCGCCTGACACAAGCTCGACCTTTGCTCCACGAAGAATGCCCATTAGCGCCTCGTTGGCACACCAAGCCGACTTGGCTCGAATGACATCGCTCGCACACTACCGTTGTATCGATGATCCTGCGCACCTCGCGGAAATGCAAAACAGCGAAGACTGGTCAGTTCGAGTCGTTCCGAACAAGTTTCCGGCGATCACACCCAAACGAACTCTGTCATCAAGTCGTCCGACGCGTAATGTGAGCCGAAGCTCCAATCTTTTTCGAGAAGCTGCGGTCACGGGCGGCCATGAAGTGATTGTCGAATCGCCCACGCACACCGAATCGATCACAGAACTTGGCACAGGACATTTAACATTGGTGCTGGCCGCATTCCGCGATCGACTGCGGCACTGGAGCAGTGTCCCCGGTGTTCAATACATCAGCGCTTTCAAGAATTGCGGAGGCGACGCAGGGGCATCTCTTGCCCACAGCCATAGCCAGATCATCGCAACTGACATGATGCCATCGCAAATACGCGAAACACTTTCGCGAACGGCAAAATACACTGCCGAGACGGGTTGCTGCTTGCAGTGTGATTTGATTCGCGCCGAAATCAAAGACAAGTCGCGGATCGTATCAACCAGCGACTCGATCGTTGCGTTTTGCCCATTCGCAAGTCCAATGCCGATGAACGTTCGCATCACGACACGCAATCACTGTGATCGTTTTGAACTGCTTACAGACGAAACAATCGAATCAATTGCAAGAATGCTCAAACGCGTCGCATCTTGGATCGAACAGTTACTACCCGGCTCGGCATACAACGTCGTTCTAAATTCTCGTCCGCCTGCTGCAACCGACAGCGAGCGATCGTATCACTGGTCGCTAGACCTATTTCCTCGTATCTCTCGGATCGCCGGATTCGAGTTCGGTAGCCACTGCATGATCAACGCGGTCATGCCCGAGGCAGCTGCCGCCAAGTATCGGCAATGTGCCGCTGAGCAAGATCCTCGGCGGATTCGATAGATCGCGCGGGCTGATCTTTGCGACATCGATCGCGGCCAATAGTCTCCTGCCTGCGATCCATCACCTGCCGCCGTGTGAAACTCTTCTACTGCGTTTGAAGGCAGCGATCCCGTTTGAAGGCAGCGATCGAAGCAGCCCCTGGCACAAAACAATTAACTTTGGGACATCGCTAGGCCGATAAGACTGGAGTACGTATTTTGTGACGACTGGGTCAACTTATCGGGAACGGCAATCAAGCCGGCTCACGACGAGACTAGTGTCGAATCGAACGCTAATTCCCAGAGATTCCGTAAGAATTGGTATCACAGACCATTCGGAAAAAAATCAACGAAGCGTACAATCCGCGTCATCCACCTCTGCGACTGCTGTCGTTTTTTTACGATAGCATTCTCGCTCGAATGAAAACAATTCTGCTCCAACACGCAATCTTAAGAACACCATGTCGCCTCACGTCCACCTCTGCTTGGTACTGCACAACCATCAACCTGTCGGCAACTTTGATGGTGTGTTTGAACAAGCGTACCAGGACAGCTACTTGCCATTCCTTGACGTTTTTGAGCCGTACGAGAATTTGCAGATCTCGCTGCACACCTCCGGCCCGTTGATGATGTGGATGGCTGAGCGGCATCCCGAGTATCTGGACCGCGTGCGGATGCTGGTCGAAGCTGGCCGAATCGAAATCGTAGGTGGTCCGCAGTACGAGCCGATCATGACCATGCTGCCGCCACGCGATCGCGTCGGTCAAATCCAAACCTACAGTGATTGGCTTGAGCGAAATCTTGGTGCCGCTCCGATGGGCATGTGGACGCCCGAACGTGTTTGGGAATCATCGATGACCAGCGACGTTGTCGACGCCGGAATTCAGTACACCGTCTTGGACGACTTTCACTTCAAAGCCGCCGGCCTGCAAAACGAAGAACTCACCGGCTACTTCGTCACCGAAGACAACGGACGCCTTCTACGGATCTTCCCTGGCTCCGAACACCTCCGCTATACCATCCCATTCCGTCCCGCCAACGAAACCGTTGACTACTGCCGCCAGATTGCAGAGCAATCACCGGGAGCCGTGCTGACGTTTGGCGATGACGGCGAAAAGTTTGGCACATGGCCCGACACCAAAGTCCACGTTTATGAAAACGGCTGGTTAAAATCCTTCTTTGATGCGTTGAGTGAAAATGCCGATTGGCTGAAAACAGTGACACTAGCCGAAGCGATCCGTCACACTCCGCCCGCGGGTAAAGTCTATCTCCCCGATTGCAGCTACCGCGAAATGACCGAATGGTCGTTGCCAGTTCAATCACAAGTGACCTTCGACGATGTCACTCACGCGATGGACGACCATGAACGATGGGGCGACCTGAAATCGTTTGTCCGTGGTGGATACTGGCGAAATTTCAAAACGAAGTACGAAGAAACCAACGAGATGTACGCGAGGATGATGCACGTCAGCCGTCGCTTGGCGGAAGCCGAAGCATCTGGCGTGGATCCCGTTGCTCTGGGTGAAATTCGCGATCACTTGTATCAAGGCCAATGCAACTGCCCGTACTGGCACGGTGCATTTGGCGGCATCTATCTTCCGCACCTACGAAACGCAATCTTCCAGCACTTAATCACGGCAGACACACTACTGGATCAAGCGACTGGCATTGATTCCGGCGTCGTCGCCGAAGACGCGGACTACAACTTCGACGGACTGCAAGAAGTCCGCATGAGCAACAACAAGCTGTGTGCTTGGGTCGCTCCAGGTCGCGGCGGTCGGATGTACGAACTGGATGTCCGCGACATCAGCCACAACTTGCTGGCCACGCTACAGCGTCGTCCAGAAAGCTATCACCAGAAAGTGCTGGCTGGACCAACCACTGATAGCGAGGACAGTGCCGCGAGCATCCACGACCGCGTCGTTTTCAAGCAGGCCGATCTGGATCAACGCCTGCACTATGACAACTACGCTCGCAAGAGCTTGATGGATCACTTCTACGACAACGATGCCACGCTGGAACAAGTAGCCAATGGCACCGCACACGAACGAGGTGACTTCGTCGAATTGACGTTCCAAACCAAACTGCGTCGTGCCGCCGATCGCGTTCAGTTGCACATGCGACGTGATGGCAACGCCTGGGGAATCCCGATCACACTTAGCAAAGCCGTCACGATGTTTGCCGACAGCGACAAGCTGGAAGTGACCTACCTGCTGGAAAATCTCCCTCCCAGCCAACCGTTGCACTTCGCCATCGAGTTCAACTTCGCTGGCCTCCCATCAGGCGCCGACGATCGCTACTTCAGCGACGCTCAGGGCAATCAAATCGGTCAACTTGGCCAACAAATTGACCTGCAAGACACGACAGGCCTCAGCCTTTCGGATCGCTGGCTGGGAATTGATGTCGCACTGGAAATCGATCGTCCCAGCGGCATCTGGGCGTTCCCCATCGAAACAGTCAGCCAAAGCGAAGCAGGCTTCGAGCTGGTTCACCAAAGCGTCTCGGTCCAACCCCACTGGATCGTCACCGGCGACGCCGACGGACGATGGAGCGTCAAAATCGAACTGGCCGCCAAGTGCGAACAGCAAACCGAAACAGTGGCCGAAGAACAAGTCATTCGGTTGTAACTGTTTGTTGTCCCGACGCTCCTAGTTTGTGCTTAAATCAGATCGTTCCAAATTGTTAACTCGCAGCGCTAGCAAAGGGCCCGCCGAGCCGCTCGCTCGCGCTTTTTGATGTTGCGCAAGTCTTTACCCTCCCGCTCGCGGGAGGGTCGGACGCAGTAGCGGCCGGGGAGGGAAACGCGCAGAGTAAACGGGTTTGAGCTGCGATACTGAATTGGCCCTCTCCTCGCGAAGGCTCGACTCTCCCGGAGGGAGAGTGAATTGTGAATACGCAACATTGAATGGTTATTTGTCTTGCAAGAGCCGATTTCTTCCGTTTCGGCGCAACATCAAAACTCGCGCATCGCGTGAAATTGCACGTAGCCTTTTCACGACGGGATCCGGCACGTTGCGAGCCACCGACCGGAGCGTCACAGCAACACTACCCCAGACGCTTCGGCACAGGAAACTCCAAGGTGAATTTCGTTCCCCGGCCAACTTCGCTTTGCACACCCATGCGGCCTCCGTGGGCTTCGATGATCTTTCGGGCCGTTGGCAGGCCCAGTCCAGAGCCGCCGTCTTTGGTGCTGTAGAACGGTTCGAACATGTGCAGCACTGTGTTGTCGTCCACTCCGCTGCCCGTGTCGATCAAATCCAACGCAACGCTCTGACGTGTCGTGTACGTTCTTGCTAAGAGCTGTCCACCAGTATCCATCGACTCCATCGCGTTCTTGACCAAATTCATCAGCGCTGCCTGCAGCGAATCGCTGTGCATCAAGATCGCCGGCAAGTCCGGATCCAAAAACCGTTCGATATCGATTTCGCTGGCATCCGCTTGAGCTTGATAGGCACGCAAGACCGTTTCCACTTGATCGTTCAAATCGCCCGATACCAAATCCATATCGCGCAATCGAGCAAAACGCAGAAAATCACGCAGCAGGCCTTCCATCCGCTCGCACTGTTCACGGACGATGTCCACTCGATCGATCGACCGGCGCGTTCCCGGCGCATCGATCTCTGCCAAATCTTCGCTCAGCAGTTCAATGTTCATGTGAATCACCGAGAGCGGGTTCTTAATCTCGTGCGCCAAGGAACCGGCCAGTTCAGCCAATTCTTCGTAGCGAGCTCTCAGCGAGTCAATTTCAGTCGTGTTGTCTGCAGCAGCCATGAGTCGAATTAGAGAGTTGGGATCGCCGGGCGGTTAACATAAACGCCAGCAACGTAAACGCCGGCAATAGGAACCCGGGCAATATGAACTTGGGCGACTCGCAAACCGAAAACCACTTGCCGCGATCAGATGGGAGTGCCCAGCATATCGTATCCGCTACGGATAATGATGAATCGAAAAATGCTAAGATAGCGCCGGGCATTTCGCTGCACCAGAGCAGTTGACTTTGCACGGGAATCTCGCGCCGTTGGCATGGACCACGTCTGAGAAGCTGCTGGACTTTGAGCGAACCGTCTTTGAAATACGACACACCAAACGAATCAACTCGTTGCACGACAAGAGGAAGACTGATGAACACAATGTCCCGCAGAAACGCTGTGGCATGCATGATCGGTGCACTTGCCTCATCTGCAGTCAGTGGACTGCTTCAAGCAGCGGCAGACACGTCCAGCGAAAAGCCCTTGATCTCCACGAACACCTATCCGTGGCTGACTTTTTCGCGGCGATCGAAACAAGAGTTTTCACACATCTCCAGCGAATTGCTTTCGGACATTGCTAGTGCTGGCATCAAGGGTTACGAGCCAATCATCCAGCGGGCTGACCAACTGGGCGGCCTCGATGAGATGCTCGATCGGCACGGTCTGACGATGAAATCGATCTACGTCAACAGTGTGCTGCACGATCGCCAGCAAGTGGACCAGAGCATCGCGGGTGTATTGAGCATTGCCGATGCAGCCAAGGATCTGGGCGTCGAGATCATCGTCACCAACCCATCACCGATTCGATGGGGAGGAGCCGAGGACAAGACCGACGAGCAACTACGATTGCAGGCAAAGTCACTTGATCGGTTGGGAGGAGAGCTTCGCGAGAGAGGGATAAAGCTTGCCTACCACAACCATGACGCAGAGCTTCGACAGGGCGGCCGCGAGTTCCATCACATGTTGAGTGCCACTGATCCAGAAAACGTCAAATTCTGCCTGGACGCACACTGGATTTTTCGCGGATGCGGCGATTCAGAAGTCGCCGTCTTTGACGCACTGACCCACTACCGAAATCGTGTCGTCGAGCTTCATTTGCGGCAATCGATCGGCGGCGTTTGGACAGAGTCCTTTCAACTAGAAGGCGACATCGACTATGGCTCACTTTTGAAGACGCTCGGAAGCGACGGCAGTTTGCCTCACTTAGTCTTGGAGCAAGCCGTCGAAAAACAGTCGGCGAACGACTTGTCGGCCGTCAACGCGCATCGACAAAGTCGAACGAACCTGATGGATTTTTTGGGTGCTTAAATCACCCTCACATTCGTCATGCAACCACGCCTGACCCACACTCATGTCTGAACCCGAACTCCCGACTTCACTGAATCCTTACGCACCGGCGATTGATGGCCCCCTGGTCGACCAAGTATCCGACAAAGTCACTCGCCCTCCAGCGAGTGGGGGCATCATTCTCTTTCGGACACTGGCAGGTGTGGTTCTCTCCGGGACCATTTTTGGAATGGGTACCGCCATGGTGATGCTGTTTTTCAACCGATCTGGCAGCGATATCAGTGCCATTTTTTGGATGCTCACCCTGGGAGCCATTGTCGGACTTGTCGCGTCATTTGTGGTCGCCTTATTCGTCGTTCCCGTTGTCTACTTTTTTTACGGGCTCACTCGAGCGACAGGGGCTCCTTGGAGTGGACTGAACATTCAAATGTTTGCGGCAGGATGTGGTTTCATGTCAGGCTTCATCTGCATCGCCCTGCCATATGGTTTCACTCCCTGGGGATTAGCCGCCGGGTTTGTACCGGGTGGAGTGGGCGCGCTCGGCGCATGGCTGTTCACCAAACCGCTCGCACGTCGAACGAACACTGCCCTTGCGCTGCAAGATGCCCTCGAGGACGAAATCAAATCGAATCACTCGTCCGATTTTGGGAATGGTAAGTCCGCCAATCCATTTGCGACGGAGAACAAATGAGCGAACCCGAACCTGCTTCAAAACTGAATCCCTATGCACCGACGTTCGAATCGTCTGATTCACCGACCGTGGGACCTGAGCCGAGAATGGACCAAACCGTTGGCGGGGAGGAAGTCATCGGCAACGGCATTCTAGGCGTCGGAATGTCTGGTGCGGCTATTGGATTTCTTTACGGCATCTCGTTGATTGCCTGGAATTGGAATCACTTAGCGACCGCGATGTTTGTCGGACCGCTATTCGGCGTTTTTTTTGGATTTATCGCAGGCGCGATGGTCGGCATGTTTATGGTTCCGCTTATCTATGTGCTTTTCAAGATATCTTCAGTGCGGTCGGGCGATTGGACGACTGAAAGCCTTCTGAAATTTGCCGCGATCTGCGGGCTTGCTTCGACTGTTTTTGTCGGATGCATTGGAGCCCTGCTGGTGAACGCGATCCTTTTTTTCCCTGGCTTGATTGCCGCAGCCGTGGCTGTCCCGGTCACCATTCGCGTCTTTGGCCCGCTGCGAAAAATGGTTGCCAAACGACTGGCACAGGCACCACCTCCTGAAGAGCATGCGTTAATCAACGGCAGTTTTCCTGAGTAAAAAATACCTAGCCCTTGCCTATTGATGGGCACACAATTTACCTTCCTAGGCTTGGATTCGATCATTTTCGCCCGTTCAGATTGCCCCCTTTTTGACTCACTATGTCCACCGCTACCAAAGACGACGCCTCAGCGACCGACCCTTACTTTCAAAACCTGTTTGCGGACCGCATCGGCGGCGCGGATTACGGCAAGGGCACTGAGATCTACAAATTTGAGAAGATCAAACGTGCCAAACGAAAGGCTTTGGCCGATCACCCTGATCGCAAGCTGCTGGATTTCGGTATCGGCGAAAACGATGCGATGGCCGATGAAGCCGTCCGCAACGTCATGAGTAGCGAAGTCAACAAAGTCGAAAACCGTGGCTACGCCGACAATGGTGTCGCGGAGTACAAAGATGCCGCCGCACGTTTCATGCAGCGAAACTTTGGCGTCACACTCGACCCCAACACGCAAATCAATCACTGCATCGGCAGTAAGCCAGCTTATGCCATGCTCCCGGCGTGCTTCATCAATCCCGGCGACATCACGATGATGACCGTCCCAGGCTATCCAGTCGCGGGAACACACACGCGCTACTACGGCGGTGAAGTCTTCAAATTGCCGCTACTAGCCGAGAATGGTTTCCTGCCTGACTTGGATTCGATTCCTGACGACGTGTATCGTCGCACGAAGTTGATGGTCTTGAATTATCCCAACTCGCCCACCGGGAAAACCTGTTCACCCGAGTTCTTCGAGAAAGTCGTCGCGCTGGCGAAAGAGAAAGAGTTCGTCGTTGTGCAAGATGCCGCGCACATCATGCTGACTTTCGACGGCAAACCACGCTCGTTCTTGGAAACACCTGGTGCAATGGACGTTGGTGTCGAAGTCCACTCAATGAGCAAAGGCTACGACATGATCGGCTGGCGAATGGGTTTCGTCTGCGGCCACGAGCGAATCGTATCGGCTTTCTCCGATGTCAAAGACAATAGCGACAGCGGCCAATTCATCGCGACGCAAAAGGCTGCCGCAGCGGCATTGGATGATGATTCGATCCCCGGGCGTATTAACGCCAAGTACCGTCGCCGAATGGAGAAGCTTGTTGCGACGCTAAAGGAATGTGGATTCGAGTGCGAAATGCCTGGCGGAACGTATTTCCTCTACACGAAGTCACCGACCGGCACGAAGTCGGGTGAAACCTTCGCCGCTGGCGAAGATGCAACGCGTCACTTGATCGAGCAATTCGGCATCGTCACGGTGCCTTGGGATGACGCAGGATCGTTCTTGCGGTTTAGTGTCACCTACGTTGCAGATACCGAAGCAGAAGAAGATGCCCTGATGGCCGAAACAAAACAGCGACTCGGTGACGCCGGTTTGGTCTGGGCGTAGCAACGACCCTGGCTGAGTCACGACTCGTTCCCAGGATGTGAGTCAACAAATGTAGCAGGCAGACTCCGCTCTGCCGCCCGCCAACCCCCGTGCGATACGCAGTTGTTCGTAAGCGGGCGGCAGAACGGAGTCTGCCTGCTACTATTCGAAATCGATTTTTCCAAACCGTCTTCGCGGACAATGAGTCGGACGGAAGAGCTCTTGTTGAGAAAGCAATCTCGACACTTTTCAGCTATAAAAAAAGCCACCGATCACTCGGTGGCTTTTTCTTCTTCATCGTTTCGCGGCAGCGTCGTTAAGCTTTTCCGCCGGCATCTTTGACAACTTTGCTCAAGCGGCTCTTGCTACGAGCGGCAGCGTTCTTGTGGATCAAGTTCTTGGCAGCTGCACGATCGAGCTTCTTGCAAGCCAAGCGGAATTCAGCTTGAGCTTTTTCGGCATCCCCAGCGGCGGCGGCAGTTCGTACGGCACGGACCTGGGAACGCATGTTCGAGGTGATCGACTTGTTGTGAACGCGAAGTTTTTCGTTTTGACGAAGTCGTTTTTTTGATGAAGCGTTGTTTGGCATTTTCGATTGCGGGACGCGGTCGAGGCGTCAAAAGGGCGTCAATTGATCGGAAACAGAGGTTTTCTTTTGGCCGCGTAGTATGGCGACCCACTCGCCGCCTGTCCAGAGTCAACTTTTCAGGTGAAAATGGGCCCATGTCACCCCCTGAAACGAACGACGGAATTGTCTACCTAATCGGCGCCGGCCCCGGCGATCCGGGGCTCTTGACGCTTCGTGGAGCCGAATTGCTCGAACGATCCGACGTCGTACTCTACGACGGGCTCAGCAACGCAGATCTGCTACGCCATGCCCCCTCAGCCAGCCATATTTGCGTCGGAAAGCATGGTCAGCAAAGGATTTGGCGCCAGGACGAGATCATCGCCGAAATGCTCACGCATGCCCAGAAAGGCCTCCGGGTCTCTCGGCTCAAAGGCGGCGACCCGGCCGTTTTTGCCCGCACCGCCGAGGAAGTCGATGCTCTACGTGAAGCCGGCGTCGCATTCGAGATCATCCCAGGCATTACCGCTGCCCTGGCTGCGGGTTCTTACGCCGGAATCCCCGTCACACACAGAAAACTCGCGTCAGCCGTCGCCCTGGTCACCGGCCACGAAGAACCCGGAAAAAGCGAATCGGCATTGGACTGGGATGCCCTGGCCAGATTTCCCGGCACGCTGGTCGTGTACATGGGCGTCACGACGGCCGAAAGCTGGACACAGTCGCTGATGGCAGCGGGCAAATCGCCCGAGACGCCCGTCGCGCTGGTCCGGCGCTGTAGCCACAACGATCAACAAACCATTCAATGCCTTTTGGACGAAGTGGCTGAGCGTTTAACACCTGCCAGCAAATTCCGCCCGCCCGTGATCGCGATCATTGGCCCGGTCACCGAACTTGCCGAATCCATGAATTGGGCCGAACACCGGCCAATGTTTGGACAAACCGTGCTGGTCACGCGTCCTGCAGAACAAGCCGAAGCACTGGCCTGTCCGCTGCGCGATCTGGGTGCCCACGTTGTCCTGCAACCTGCAATCTCGATCGGCCCCCCCGATGATTGGGATCCAGTCGATAAAGCCATCGCAGAATTAAACGCGTGCGAAATTTTGATCTTTTGCAGTCGCAATGGGGTCCGATACTTCCTGGATCGAATGCTTGAACGCGTCGGCGACATTCGTCACTTGAACGCACCCGATATCGCAGTCGTGGGCAGCCAAACCGCGGACGCTTTGAAAGAGTATTACCTCAACACGGACATTGTGCCCGAGAACTTCAGCGCCGACTCGCTCGCCAAGCTACTTGCACCCGGTGTCGAAGGCATGAAAGTCACCATTGTCCGCGCAAGTCGCGGCAGCGACACGCTTGCCAGCAAGCTGATCTCCGCGGGTGCAGATGTCACCCAAGTCGTCGCCTACAACAATGCCGATGTACTTGAAACGGACGCAAAGATCTTAGAAGCCATGAGCACCGGTCAAATCGACTGGATCACAGTTACCAGCAGCGCGACCGCCGAGAACCTTCACAGACTGTTTGGCGATCAGTTAGAAACGGCAAAATTAGCAAGCCTCAGCCCGATCACCTCAAAGACGCTGACGGATCTTGGCTACACGGTCGCCGCCGAAGCCAATCCTTACACGATGAGAGGTCTGGTCGAAGCTATCCAGAATGCAGGATAGCTAAACTTCCTGTGGATATTTTTGAACAGGAGGGAAGAGAGATAACAGAGAAAGAAGCAGGACCGAAGCTGCCCAGTGCCAATAGCGATCAAGCACTCACCTCCGTTTCCACCCTTCCCTCCTGTAAAAAAGACACCGACCCTACCTTCGAACTTGACGAGCCTCCTTTCACCCAATTCCGAAAACCGTTTCCTGACTGCCAATCATGATCCCGAAGTCCTACAAAAAGATGCACTCCGACTATCCGGAGTTGATGCAGTCCTACGAATCGTTCGGCCAGGCTGCGCGAGAAGCAGGCCCGCTGTCGGCACGCGAGGTCGCGCTGGTCAAACTGGCCATCTCCATCGGCTCGGGACTCGAAGGCGCATCGCATTCACACTGCCGCAAAGCTCTGCAAGCCGGATGCACGCCCGATGACCTGAGACACGTCGCCGTCGTTTCGGCCCCAACCATCGGTTTTCCGACGATGATGCGAGCAAGATCCTGGGTGGAAGACGTCCTTTCAAAACACGAATCGTGAACATTCAAGGCTCTCCATCGCGACTCTTGGGAGTCGTGCTCTGCGGCGGCAAATCATCGCGGATGGGCCGCGACAAAGCCCTCCTACCGCATCCGGATGGCGGACGATTCATCGACCACGCGATCAAGCAAGTCAGCACGGTTTGCGACGAAGTCTGTGTTGCGGGAGCAATCGAGTCGCAGCTGGAGGACATCAATGTTGTCGTTCTCCGTGACGAAGTCGCGTTCCAAGGCCCAATCACCGGCATCATAGCGGCGATGCAGTACGCTAAAAAAAATCGCTGCACAGCCTGCGTCGTCACACCAGTCGATATGCCCTGGCTAACCAGTCAAGAAATGTCCCTCTTGATTCAGTCATGGCAAAAGCACCGACAACTCGTTTGCGGCGTTTCCGACACAGGCACAAGACAACCGCTCGTCGCGATCTATCCCACGCAAGCCTTACCGCTTCTACAGTCGCTCGCCAAATCAGATGATCGCAGCCTTACCAGATGGATCGAAAATCAAGCTCATCAGACGGTACGGTTACAAGGCGATGCCTGCCGGAACATCAACCGCCCTGGCGACCTTTAGTCGTGCTCCTCGAAGCTTAGAGACAGTACGACTTAGCCAAGGCTAAGTCGAAGCAACTACCCGACGCGAAACGCCAGCGAACGGCCCGCTGAGTCGGCCGCTCGCTGGCACTTCGCGTCGGTGGGACTCACTTAATGTGGCAGTGTTCAGCTTAGAGCGGAACTGCAACCACACCGATATCATTCAACCCCGGTTCGATTTCGATCTCAAATTTGTTCGACTTCCATTTCGTTTCTTTTTCATTGACGAATATTTTGTCTTTGAAGGTGAGGCGTTCGTGCCAGGCTCGGAAAATAATTTCGTCCCCGGCTGGAAGTCCCTTGATCTCGACAACACCCTCTTCATCGCTGATCCCAAAAAACGGATGATCAACGACCAGTACGTGTGCCAGCATCCATGGGTGAATGTTGCAAGCGACAGGAATCAAAGTTGGCTCGGCCTTCGGAACCAAAACTTCCTTAAACTGATTCGGCGGTATCAGAACATTGAGCGCGCCGTTAGCAAAGAACGGCAGATTGACGTTGTGCCCCACTGGATCCGGATTGGTGACTTTCAGCGTATCGTTTGTCTGTAGCAAAACGACGTGTGGTTCAAAGCGGCAATTTTTGTTTGCCAACTCAACGACTTTTTCCCGAGGCTTCTGGGGCCCGAGGTCTGTACCCCGCCGGCCCGTATAAACATAAACGACGACGTTCTTGATCGCGTTTGATTTCGGATCGACCAATAAACTCTGATCCAAGTGTTTGAATTGACCGCAGAAAGCACCCGCTCCCGCGATCGGCTTTGGCTTGGGTGCCGCGCCACGCAGCTTGAACGAGATCTTCAAGTCGCCCGTGTCTTGCGCAACGGACACGCTGCAGTAGCCACCCAGTAAAACACTCATCGCGATAGCCAAAATCTTCATCACCACTACCTCACCCAAGGATCGACTTGTCAACAACAATCAGGCCAAAACCTAGATCTAGCCACCCACTTACTTGCGAAGATTTGGTAGAAAAATTGAAAGGGGGTAGGAAAATGAACGAAACGAGTTTGATTCACCCAACGCACACATTCAATTTTTCTACCCTTCAATTTTTCTACCCAATTTTCGACGACCCCAATTTTCCACCCAGCACAAAAAACGGTCGCGAACTCTGGCTCGCGACCGTTTGATTCTGAATTACTGGGAGCGTCTGACCTACAGTTCAAACTCGCCGATTGGAATTTCAACGACACCCAAATCGTTGGTGCCTTCTTTGATGTCCAGCTCAAACTTGTTGGACTTCCACTCTTCCTTTTTGCCATCGATGTGGATTTCGTTCTTGAACGTTCCCACTTCGTGCCAAGCGCGGAAGACGACGTCTTTGCCGACCGGAATGCCTTTGATTTCCAACACACCGTCTTCGTTACTGATGCCAGCGAACGGGTGATCAACGACCAAGACGTGCGCCAACATCCACGGATGAATGTTGCAAGCGACTGGAATCACCGCAGGCTCAGCCTCTTCCAGCAGAACGTCCTTCGATTGACCAGCGGGAATCGTGAAGTTCTGCGCTTCGTTGTTGAAGAACGCCAAGTTCGTGTTGTGGCCAACTTCGTCTGGGTTCGTTACTTCGATCGTATCGCCAACTTGCGTGATCAAAACGTGAGGCTCAAAAAGGCAGGCCTTATTCGCCAGGTTTAGCTTGCGTTTTTGAGGTGTCTGCTTCGGCAGGTCGGTTCCACGGCGTCCGGTATAGATGTAGACGACAACGTTTTTAACGCCTTTGTTCTTCTCGTTGACGATTAGACGCTCGTCCACAATGTCTTTCTTGCCGCAGAACTGCTTGTCGGTGGTGACATTGACATTGTTCAGTTTCGGCGCGTCGCCTTTCAACTTAAACGTGATCTTTAGGTCGCCCGTCTTGTCCTGAGCAACAAGTGACGACGAACTAAGCACTGCGAGTGCCAAAACAATGGAAAGGGAACGTAAATTCAAAGCGAATTCTCCTAAAGTGAGTCGCACTTATTTCGTAGGGGTGGAACGAACCAGTCTACACCGAAACGACACGCATGTTTCAAAAGACTTCTTCTTAGAAAGAGTCAGCCTGATGGCACGGCGAGCGGCTGGGTTAGCCTCGATGAAGCTAGCTCGGGTCAGCAGTGACCCGTGGTGGGATGCCGTAATTTTAAGAGCCGGTACAGCGTCGTCTACTGCTAAAGATCGCCAAATCCGGGCTTTCGATGCGTTTGTGAGCCTGCGGACCAACAATTGAGCTTAAACCATGCACAAAAATCACCGCCGCCGGTGTTTGATTCTGCAACGAGTCCCTAAATTTGCACGCTGGACATGAGACTAGTCGATTCGGCAAACAGGTTTTCTTGATGAATGTTTTAGTGGTAGGTGGTGGTGGACGTGAACACGCTTTGGCATGGAAAATCAAGCAAAGCCCCCGAGCGAAAAAGGTATTCGTCGCCCCAGGCAACGCCGGCACAGCTCGCGACGCAACCAACGTGGACATCGCTGCTGACGACATCGATGGACTTGTTACTTTCGCAAAAGAGAACGCCATCGACTTAACCATCGTCGGGCCCGAGATTCCCCTGGTCGCTGGGTTGGTCGATGCCCTAGAGGCCGAGGGGTTGCGTGCTTTTGGTCCCTCCAAAGCTGCCGCAGAATTGGAAGGCAGCAAGGTGTTCTGCAAAAATCTGTTGCGAACCGCTGACATCCCAACTGCCAACTATCAAACGTTTCGTACCGCTGACGAAGCGGGCCGCTACATCAAAGATCGCTACACCGAACCGAATGACCCTGTGCCAGTGGTTATCAAGGCTGATGGTCTGGCAGCCGGCAAAGGCGTGATTGTCTGTGACACGCGAACCGACGCGTTGGAAGCGATCGACCGTATCGCCAACCAACGCGAGTTCGGTGAAGCTGGCGCGGAGCTGATCATCGAAGAGAAACTGATCGGTCAAGAAGCCAGCGTGTTGGCGATCACCGACGGGGAAACAATCATCACCTTGCCCGCCGCGCAGGATCACAAACCGGCGCATGATGGTGACACGGGACCGAACACGGGTGGCATGGGCGCTTACTGCCCTACACCAATCGTTGACGAAGAGATGATGGCGAAGATCGAGGCGGAAGTTTTGGTTCCCGTCGTCCACGCCATGAAACGTTCACGTCGTCCGTTCAAAGGCGTTCTTTACGCAGGGCTCATGCTGACAGCGGCCGGCCCCAAAGTGTTGGAATTCAACGCTAGGTTCGGCGACCCTGAATGCCAACCGCTACTGATGCGACTGAAGACCGACCTACTGGACGTGCTGGACGCAGCCGTCGACGGAAAACTTGGCGAACTCGATGGCCTTGAGTGGGACGAACGGCCCAGCATCTGCGTGGTGATGGCTAGCGAAGGCTACCCGGGCAGCTACGAAAAAGGCCACGCGATCACTGGCCTGGACGCTGCAGACGAAGTCGATGGCGTGAAAGTTTTCCACGCAGGCACATCGATGTCCGAAGGTAAAGTCGTCAACAGCGGTGGCCGAGTCCTTGGAGTCACAGCCATGGGTAGCAGCATCAGCGACGCCAAACTTCAAGCGTATAAAGGCGTCAAAGAAATCCGCTGGCAAGGAGCTTGGTGCCGCAAAGACATCAGCGACAAAGCACGCCTGGTCCAATCAAAGTAATCGCAGCTCTTTCGACGCTTCTCGGTGAACAGCACCATGATTTCACTCTCCCGCTTGCGGGAGAGTGAAGAAGACTACGAGCAACCAGTAACGTGAAACGCCCGTTACTTCGCGTTCGCCATCTCGGCCAACTGCACCGTTGCCCTGCCCTGCTCTTTTTCCAGATAGGCACGACCGAACTTAACGTTCACGTGGTCCCACGGCAGCTTGTCCATCAGCTCGTATTTTTCGTGGACTTGGCTCTCCACATTGATGCCGGCATCGGCCACTGCATCCCACCAACGCTGCGGGTCCAAATGCTCGGTCCAGCCATCCATCCGCGCGCCGCGTTCCCACGCCAAGCGAATCGCTTTACCCGCACGGCGATCGCCGCGACTGAGAACACCTTCTAACAAGCTTGTCTCGATATCGTGACACTTCACGTTGACGCTGCGAATTTTACGGCGTCTCCACAAATGCTTGTGTGCCCATTTGAAATACTCGCGGCTCTGCATGCCGTTCCACTGATAGGGCGTGTGAGCCTTGGGAACAAAGTTGGAAACACTTGCGGTGACTTTCGCATAGCGGCCTTTCACTTCTTTGCCGACTGTCGCGATCGTTTCCGCTAGATCAACGATGCCGTCCAAGTCGACTTCGCGCTCGCCGGGCAGCCCGCACATGAAGTACAACTTGACAGCTTCAAAACCATTTTCAAATGCGGCTCGGCAACCTTCGATCAGATCGCTGTTCTTGATTTTCTTGCGAATCTGAACACGCATGTCGTCACGTGCAACCTCCGGAGCCAACGTCAACGAACTACGTCGCTGCGTCCCAATCAGTTGCGGTAGCGAACGCAGCTGATCGTTTACTCGCAAGCTGGGCACGCTGATATTGACGCCCAACGGCTTGAACTCTTTGTGCAGTGCTTTCACCAGCGGTTCAAAGTGCGGATAGTCGCTACTGGATAGCGAAAGAATGCTGATCTCGTTGAAGCCGGTGTTCTTGTAACTTTCAACAGCCGCTTCCACCAACGTTTCGACTTCGCGAACTCGAAGGGGGCGTTTGATAACCGTGCTTTGGCAGAAACGACAAAGGTGCGGACAGCCACGCATGATTTCCAGCGCGATCCGATCGTGAACACACTCGACATACGGCACGATTGGCGACGTCGGTAGTGGCATCCCATCCAAGTCACTGATCACTGCCGGAGCGATCGTCTCGGGCACATCAGTTCGCGTACGATTGATCGCAGCGATTCGATCACCAGCATATTCGGGAACATAAAACCGAGGCACGTAGCAGTAATCAAGCGTGCGCGCGATTTCCGCTACCGCTTCCTCGCGTTGTTTTAGGCCCTGTTCGCCTTCAGCAAAGGTCCCATCATCGCGGCGATACTTGTCTTTCAGATCCAACCACAAATCACAGACCGCTTGCAGGCTCGGCTCGCCATCGCCCAGTACCATGACGTCGAAGTAATCCGCCATCGGCTCGGGGTTTTGACAGCACGGACCGCCTGCGATCAGCAAAGGATCGGACATCGTGCGGTCAACCGATTCCAACGGTATGCCGCCCAAATCGATCATCGTCAGCACGTTCGGCGAACTGATTTCGTATTGCAGACTCAAACCCAGAACATCGAATTCGCTCAATGCCGTGAACGTTTCCAAACTGTAAAGCGGAATGTCGCATTCACGCAGTTTTTGCTCCATGTCGGGCCAGGGCGTGAAGACCCGCTCGGCGCACCAGTCTTCACGACGGTTCATCATCGAATATAAAACTTGCAAACCGTGATGGCTCATCCCAATCGTGTAGGCATCGGGAAAGCCCAAGCAGAGCTTGCCACGAACGGATGAGTGATCTTTCACCACGATATTGCGTTCACCACCAACGTATTGGGCGGGTGTTTGAACATGCGGCCAAACGCGGGCTTCGAGCTGCTGTCGGCGTTTCTGGTTGATCATATTTCGATAAAGCGGGTGGTCGAATTCGATGAGGTTGGACAAGCTGTCCGGCGTGGTAGACTGATTGTGCAAGTTGCCACTACTAGAGTTTGTCGGGTAAGTGCCACTGAGTGCAAGGGAAACCGCAAGAATCCAACAAGGTAAACGACGTGAGTGAGTTTGAATCGGTCGGAACAGTGGACGAGTTTGAGGACAATGTTGGCCGAGCCGTCCCTGTGGATGGTCGAATGGTCGCTGTTTTTCGCAAAGGTGACCAGTGGCATGCAATCGACGATCTCTGTCCCCACATGGGGGCCTCGTTAGCCGAAGGGTTCGTCGAAGAAAACACCGTCACTTGCCCCTGGCACGCCTGGCGATTCTGCATCAAAGATGGCACTTGGGAAGACAACCCAAGAGTGAAAGTCGATTGTTTCGAGGTCAAAGTCGAAGACAACGAGGTTTTCGTCCGTGAAATCGAGAAAGAGGAAGAATCGAAGGCCGACGCCTGAACTGGGTCATCCCAGCGTCCTATCACCCTCCCAACGCGAAGCGCTAGTTTTGATGTTGCGCGAGTTCCTCAAAAGTCCATATTCGCAACCAAACCGCGCAACATCAAAACTAGCGCTTCGCGTTA
>CAYUGI010000084.1:695-23315 GCA_964444105.1 uncultured Pirellulaceae bacterium | reverse complement strand
GTGCGCGTTTCCCTCTCCGGCCTTTTCAACTGCGTCCGACCCTCCCGCAAGCGGGAAGGTGAAAACTTGAGCTACGCGTTTGCTTCTTCGGCTAACTGACCGCCGAGTGATTTCGCTAACTGGTTGTCGTTGGCCGTATCGACCCACCGGAGATCGACAACGACTTGATCGTTTTCGACCCCCACGATCACGGCGGGAACATCTCCCGCTAATTGCTCCGCCCACGCTTCCGCGGAGAGTGTTTGGTGTCGCAGTCGCAATTGCCGCGATGGGATCGCCCATTTGGCATTCATCGTTAGCTTGGCGTCGTCTGTGGTGACCTGGCACTCAGCCACGACATCACTTCCGCCCAAACGTGTCGCCATACGTTGAGCGCGTGAGGACAAGTTTTCTACCGAAGTTGCCATCAGTGCCTGCACCGGAATCGACTCCGCATCACTGGACGCCAATTCCAATGCAACCACCAGCATGGCTTGCGTTGATTCGCTGGCGACCAAAGCTGGCCATGCTGGGCTGCTGGTAATAGTCTCGATCGCCGCCCGACGTCCGATCAGCAGCCCGCAATCGGGGCCACCGCAAACACCACTGCCAGGCATCACGACAAAGTCGGCACCCTTTGCAAGATAAGCTTCGGCGGACGGAAAATCTTGTCCCTCCGAAGTCGCAAGCGTTGCCACGGGCAGCACAACGGCCTGCACCGCATCACGATCGCCAAAGTCCAGCAGTGTCAGATCGCTCGTCCCGACGTCAGCCACGATGTCACAGAATTTTTCGAAGCCGTCGTAGTCACTGGCGACCACGTCACCAATCGAACCGACTTCCTGGATCACGGGCAGCAGCGTGCCAAAAGCGTCGGGCAACGGCAGTCCACCGGGTAACCTGACCGCGTGACTGCGGTGAATCACCAAGGGTCTTTCTTGAACCAACTGAGAAAACGCAGTCAGCGCCGCTGGAAAACTGCTGGCGACCGCAACGACGTAGTCATCTTGCCCTGGAAGAAGACTGGCGAGTTTTCTAGCTAGCTTGGACTCGTGACCGGAATCACAAACGCAATCGCCACGCAGAAGTTCGTAGCCCGCATCGATGGCCGATTGCGCAAGAGGAACGCCTGTTCCGTCAGCATGCATCAGCACGCCGCTGGCATTGACCATTGGAATCGCAATCGCCGTTTGCTTTCGCGTCCAGCGTTGAACACTTTCCTTGCCCGCTTCAGCCTTTCGCATGACCGCATCAAGACCGCGAGCTGCCGTCTCGGGGAGATCCTGCAAAATTTCCGTCGCCTGCGTCTTCAACTTTTCCAGAGTCTCCGGTTCGCTGGCTTTACGCGCGACATCAGAGATACCCCGTCGGATGAGTTCAACAGTCCAGGGCGGGAGCGGCATCAGTCAGAACCTTGCGGAGAGAGCACGAAATGAGAATTCAACGACTGTGATCGCACAATCGCTGTATTCTGATCATTGCTCTGACTGGCAAGGGAATCAAGTTGCCTGCTTGGCAAGCCGATTTGCCAGACGCCTACCGCATGGGGCGATTCTGGTTCAAAAAATCATTCACGCTGCCCGAAGTCTGTTCGACATCCGTTTGCGCATTGCCCATCAGCGAGCTGAAAAAGCCTGCCTTTTGAACCGGTTCGCTGCTCTTAGGGGCCGCTTGGGAGTCTCCTGCAAACAAGCCTCCGGGGATCAATCGCATCGGATTGAAAGTTTCCTTTGTCTTCGCCCAACTTCGCGAAGCGGTCTGTTTGACGTCGGTCACCAGACCGTCTTTGCGTTTGATGATGCGGTCTTTGTCGTCCTGGCCTGGCATGAAAGTCTTCAGTGTCGGCATCTTCCAGTTGGCCGGATTCAGACCTTTCATCATGCGACCAACAGGTGTTTGCGGCTGATATTCATCGCCGCTGAGAGTCGGTGCCGCTGCAATCACTGCAACAAAAAGGCTCAGCGCCACGACAACAATTCGATTTTGGGGGCTTACAAAGCGCATGGACGTTGGTCTCCTGCATCTCCCGGTTCGTTTCTTTCACTCGCAGCCGTTGCGTATCGATGCTGCGGCACCCTGAATCCTTCAAGGTGAGCGTCGCGTATCGCAATTTCCCCGGGTCGCTGGCAAGAGCAATCTGATCTGGGCTGCAAATCGTGTTTCACGCGTCATCGGCTCAAGAGCCTTCAGCTGTGGGGCTAAGTGGGATTTTCCAGGCGGTACTACGTTAAAAACGCCTAGTCCGATATCATGCTGGGCTCTTACGATCTGGCTAGCAGACACCATTCCTCTACTTTCCGTCCATCATGAAAACTGACGAGCTACGCGAAAAATACCTCGCATTCTTTGAAACCAAAGGCTGCGTCCGCAAACCCTCCGACGTACTCGTTCCGACGTGGGACCCCTCGGTCCTGTTCACGCCCGCCGGCATGAATCAGTTCAAGGATCACTTTCTGGGCAAAGTCAAACTGGACTTCACCCGCGCAACAACTTGCCAAAAGTGCCTGCGGACCGGTGACATCGACAATGTCGGACGCACCGCATTTCACCACACGTTCTTTGAAATGATGGGCAACTTCAGCTTCGGCGATTACTTCAAGGAAGAAGCCATCGAGTGGGCCTGGGAATTCTTGACCGACAAAAAGTGGCTGGGCATCGCCAAGGACCGGCTGAACGTAACGGTCTACAAAGACGACGACGAAGCCTACGGTTTGTGGAAAGAGAAGATCGGTCTGCCGGACAAACGCATCACGCGAATGGACGAAGACGAAAACTTCTGGCCCGCATCCGCTCCCAGCCAAGGCCCCGATGGCGTGTGTGGTCCTTGCAGCGAAATCTATTACCAATTGGAAGACGGCAGTGACGTCGAAATTTGGAATTTGGTTTTCACGCAGTTCAATCGCGTCGGTAGCCCACCTGACAACTTGAAGCCGTTGCCAAGTCAAAACATCGACACAGGCATGGGACTGGAACGAACCGCCAGTGTGCTGCAAGGCGTTCCGACAAATTTCCACATCGATAGTTTGCGCCCAATTTTGGATGCCGCTGCCGATGTGGTTGGCGTTCACTACGAATACGACAGTGACAACGGTCGACGACTGCGACGCATCACCGACCACGCTCGCGCGTGTACCTTCGCGATTCATGAAAATGTCTACCCCGGACCTAAAGACGCCAAGTACGTAGTCAAGCGTTTGATTCGTCGCGCCGTCCTGGACGGCTACCAAATGGATCTGCGCGAGCCGTTTGTCTACAAATTGGTCGAGGCCGTCGCGGAGGCATCCAAAGTCCCCTACCCCGAATTGTCCGAGACGACTCGGCGAGTTGCTGAAGTCATGGAGTCCGAAGAAAAGAACTTCTTCGGTACCATCGACGGAGGCATGAAACGTATCGATCAATTGTTCGAGCAAATGCGTGACGAATCCGCAGTGATGGTTCCTGGCGGTGAAGCTGCAGAACTGAACACGACCTACGGCGTCCCACCAGAACTACTACAAACACTCAGCGCCGAACAAAATTTCACGTTCGACTGGACGGGCTACCGCAAAGCGATGGATGAACATGCCGTGGCAAGCGGTGCGGGTCAGCGTGAACTCTTCCAAACAGGTCCACTTGAAACGCTGAAGGAAGCTCTGCGAGAAACGCCATTTGTTGGATACGATCAAACGCAGTCGAGCGCCGTGGTCAAAGGCATCATTACTGGCGACGGACGAGGCAAAGAGGACGACGGTCAATTGCTAAGTCACTTGGACCGCGCAGGCGACAACGAGCTGCGTTTGGTGCTGGACCATTCCCCTTTCTACGGCGAATCGGGTGGACAAATCGGCGACGTGGGCACAATCGGCAACGATGACTTTGAGTTCACGGTGACGGATTCTCAAAAGCACGCCGGCCTGATTGTCCACCACGGAACGTTGGTTCGTGGCGAGATCAAAGAAGGCGAAGACTGCGTCGCCAAGGTCGATGTGGATCGTCGCCAAGCACTTTCCCGAGCCCACAGCGCGACCCATATCCTTCATTACGCGTTGCACAAAAACATCGGCGATCACGCGCAGCAGCAAGGCAGTAAGGTCGAAGCGGACCGCCTTCGTTTTGACTTCACAAATCAAAAAGCCATCGATGATGACTCGCTCGTTCAAATCGAAAAAGACGTTTGGACGAAGATTGACGAATCCAGTGCGGTCGACTGGAAAACCGTCCCGCTTACCGAAGCACGGCAAGCCGGCGCGATGATGTTGTTCGGCGAAAAATATCCCGATCCCGTCCGAATGGTCTCGATGGGCCAGTTCAGCAAAGAACTCTGCGGTGGAACTCACGTTCGGAATACCGGAGATGTGCAAGCGTTTGAGCTGGTGGTCGAAGAAAGTGTTTCAGCTGGCACCCGACGTATCGAGGCCCTGACAGGGCCTCGTGCCGAATCGCATCGCGTCGAGACGCGGCAGTTACTCGCAAGCGTCGCCAAGGTGATTGGCTGTGGTGAGTCGGAAGCCCTCGCATCCACTTTGCAATTGATGGACGAAATTCGTCAAATCAAAAAAGAGCTGGCTGCCGGTAAACCGGGTGAACACGCAGCTGCCTTTGCTTTCTCAGGCGACGGCGAACGAACGAATACCGACGACTACAACAGTGTTCGCGGTGCGGTGAGGGAAATCACGCGCCGCCTGAATGTCTCCTTCGACGACGTGACATCGCGGATCGAATCCTTGATCGGCGACCGAACGAAATTGATCGAGGAGCTGAAGCAAGCGACTGCGGGCGGTCAGCTTTCGGCTGACGATCTGATTGGCGGTGGCGAAATGATCGGCGACACATTGGTCGTAGTCGCCGAAACGCCAGGCGCCAATCCAAACGTGATGCGTGGATGGATCGATCAAATCCGCAAGAAGAGCGATGGACCGACCGCTGTCATGCTGGCCGCAGCGACCGGTGACAAAGTTCTCTTAGTAGGCGGTCTTAGCACGGCCCTGGTGGACAAAGGCATGAAGGCAGGCGAATGGGTCGGTGCCGCTGCAAGAGTCGTTGGTGGCGGAGGTGGCGGTCGTCCCGATATGGCTCAAGCCGGCGGCAAAGACCCTAGCAAGTTACCCGAAGCGATCGAGTCCGCGAAACAATCGATGCGCGATCAGCTTGGGTAGGTCTTGGTCGAATACCGCCGTGCTCCATCCGTGAACCGGCATTGATCGGGCGTACTCGATCGGGCGGCATCGATCGTCAGCCGCTGGTGCTCACACCAGCGCATAAAAAACGCGGCGCTGATCGACAGCGCCGCGTTTTCGTATTTTGAAAGCAGAGTCGAAGACTACTCAGCTACTTTTTTCGCTGCGTCTTTTACAGCGTCAGCGCCTTCTTTCATCTTCTCTTTGCCGGCATCGACTGCGTCGCCAGCTTTATCAGCAGCGGCTTTCGCACCGTCTTTGACTGCGTCGCCAGTTGCAGCAGCCGCGTCACCGACAGCTCCTGCGCCATCTTTGACAGCGTCACCAACAGCTCCAGCACCATCTTTGACAGCGTCGCCGGTTGCTGCAGCAGCATCAGACACTGCGTCTGTGGTTGCATCAGCAGCGTTTTTGGCTTCTTCACAACCGACGCTTACCATCATTACAGCCATCAAGGCCGCGAACAGAACACTTTTCATCTTACTTCTTCCACCTAGGAAATTTATCAGGCTACCCTGTCACCCGCATACAGGCGGGGACAACAAGTTCACAGTTACTCTAACCATGACGAGCTAAAAAAGGGAGTGTCACGGGCAAAAAACTTTTGCCACAACACTGAACGCAGAGCGAGGTGCTGTTCCATTTTCCCTAGCTGATACAAGGGAATCCTGCTTAAACAGCGACAGAGTGGAAATATGACGGCCAATGAGACACTTCGACAATCAGAGCGGACCGGCTGAATTACCCAACCCAAAAAGTCGTGGATTTCGTAAGGACGTGTGGTCAAGCCTGCCAGACAAGCGACTCGCCAATCTAGTTTGTATTATCATCTTCGCAATCGAAGCACACTGTCTCACGCGGAGCCGAAACCACTGAATCAAGTCATCGACATTCAAAGCGTCAACAAGCGATATGGCAACGTCCATGCGCTACGTGATGTGTGCATTCAGGTTGCACCTGGCGTGACAGGTTTGCTGGGGCCCAACGGCTCGGGAAAAAGCACTCTGATCAAGGCGCTGCTCGGTTTGGTCAAAGCTCAGTCGGGATCGGGAACCGTGCTGGGGCATTCCTGGCCTGGGAAAGTCCGCACAATTCGCGACAGCGTTGGCTACCTTCCCGAAGACGACTGCTACATCGCAGGCTTGGTCGGCATTGAATCGGTCGCTTTCATGGCAAAGCTATCTGGGCTGCCAGACACCGAAGGGCTCCGCCGCGCGCACGAGATCATGGACTTCTGTGACATTGGTGAAGAACGCTATCGCGAAGTCGAAACCTATTCGACGGGCATGCGTCAGAAACTAAAGTTCGCTCAGTCTTTGGTCCACGATCCGCCGCTGCTGATTTTGGACGAACCCACCACGGGACTGGATCCCGATCAGCGTCATGCAATGCTCAGCCGAATTCGTACGCTTGCACGCGACCACAACAAGTCAATCATTCTTTCGACGCACATTCTGCCGGATGTCCAAAGCGTCTGCGATCAAGTCATTATTTTGGCCGGAGGCATTGTTCGTGTTCAAGATAGTTTGGCGGCTCTTTCCCAATTGGAGAAACCAACCATTCACGTTTCTGTTCTGGGCGACTCGTCTCGACTGGCTGCCAAGTGCGAATCGGAGGGCCTTGAAGTTTCCACCACCGATGATGGTTCACTTTTGATCGCGGGATTGATCGGCGGTTCTGTGGGAGATGACGAAGATCGCACCGCGAGACTTTGGCAATGGGCCGCGGAAACGGAAACATCGATCCGCCGTTACCACCAAGCGAAGAAAAGTCTGGAACAAATTTTCGTCGATGCGGCTTTAACCGATCCCCATGCGGCAAAGGACGCAAATGACCTTTCGTTTTTGGACTTCCCCTCTGACCGCGCAGAAGCATCCGCTGACCACAACAGGGGAGCCTGAACAGCATGCCCGTTCATGATCTCGGTTATCGAGCCTGGTCCGGCGAAAGGATGACGCGATTGCTGCGTCCGTTGATCGTTGCGCAAGGTGGCATTTCACTAGTGTGGCGTCGCCGCTGGCTGCGCATGATGATCATCTTTTCGTGGATGCCGATTTTGATTTTTGGCTTCGCGATCTTCATGTTCGAATACGCGGCGACCGAAGAAGGCCCCAGGCAGCTAATCAGTCAGCTTCTTGCATGGCAACTTCAACGCCCCGACCTCGCTCTGGCAGTCGTCACGGATCATGCCGCCAGCCGGCACGATGTTTGGGCGACGTTGATCTTGACGTTCTTCCGAGTGCCTCAGCTGTTCGCGATGGTCTTGTTGGTCGGATTGATCGCACCCATGCTGATCTCGTATGACCTGCGCAGCAAAGCCTACCTGATGTACTTTTCCAGGCCGCTTTCGCCGACGCAGTACATCATCGGCAAATCAGCCGTGTTGTGGTTTTTTCTGAGCACGATCACCGCGATTCCGGCCCTGATGCTGTACGTCGTCGGCGTGTTTCTCTCGCCCGATCTATCGGTGATTGCCGAGACTTGGGATCTACCGCTGCGAATCTTGGGGGCAACCGTGGTGCTGGTGATACCGACAACAGCCCTCGCACTTTGCTACTCGTCTTTTACGTCGGAGAGTCGTTACGCCACCTTTTCATGGTTTGCAACGTGGGCCATGGGTTTCATCGCCTACACGTTTCTGACGTACTCTGGGGCACGGATGCGGCAACCCAGAGGGCAGGGTTTTCGCAGAGGACGAGGTGGCGGGAGAGGTGGCAGACGCAACTGGGAAGACATGGATCCAAACCAATTTGAGAATGCCGCGATGGGCGTGCCTCCCGGATTGGAAAATGTCGATCGTGACAAATGGCGGCTGCTGTCACCGTATGAAACACTCGGCAAGGTCGAAGGTTGGATTTTTGGCATCGACCCAACACCGGGGAGTGTTTGGCCCTCTGTCATCATGCTGATTACGATCACGGTCGCAGGCATGTGGTTGGTTCGACGCCGCATCATCGCGAGGCTAAGCGTTTGATGACTAATCACCATTCCGACATCCCAATGATCGAATTAGTCGGCGCTTCCAAGCTGTATGGCAGGGTGATCGGCAACAACGATTTGAACCTAAAAATTGCTCCGGGCGCTTACGGCCTGGTTGGTCCAAACGGGTCCGGCAAAACCACCTTCATCAACCTGCTGGTCGGACAACTTCGTCCCACGCTGGGCACCGTTCGAATTTTTGGGCAAGACCCTTGGCGAGAAAGAAAGCTGCTCAATCGCATCGGGCTGTGTCCTGCGACCGATGTCCTGTACCCCAACGTCTCGGCGTCGGAGTGGGTCACCTACCAAGTTCGCTTACATGGTTTTGATCGAAATGAAAGTCGCAAGCTCGCTGTCGATGCGTTGGACTTTGTCGGCATGAGCGAAGCGATGGATCGTCCCATGGGAACGTATTCGCTTGGGATGCGGCAACGAGCCAAAATCGCACAGGCGATCGCGCACAAACCAGACCTGCTGATTTTGGACGAACCGTATAACGGACTGGATCCAGTCGGCCGCTACAAGATGACGCAGCTACTGAAGCGTTGGACCGGTGAAGGACGCAGCGTGCTGTTTGCAAGTCATGTGTTGCACGAGATCGAAGCGGTGACGTCTTCGTTCTTGCTAATCCACGGTGGTCGGTTGCTTGCATCCGGCACCGCCGATGGAATCGAACAGATATTGGCCGACACGCCACAAGAAGTTTCCCTGACTGGCCCCGACGTCGATCGTTTGGTTCATCGACTGGCCGACGCTCCTTGGGTTCAGTCGATGCAACTGACAGACGAACGGACGAAACTGAAAGTCGCTCTGCGAGATCCGGCGAAGATGTACTCTCAGTTGGCGAAATGGATTAGCGAAGACGGGCTACGGATTCATCAATTTCAAACGGCCGAAGGCGACTTGACCGCGCTCTTTGAATCGCTGCTCCGTCATCACCGGGGAGAACTGTGATGAACCCAAGCATCATTCTGGACGTGATCCGATTTGAACTCACGCGTTCGTTCACTAAGGGACGCATGGCGATCTGGGGCATCCTGGTTGCGTTTCCTGTCGTCCTGTTTGTCTTGATGGACCGTACTAATAACGCGATCCGCATCGAACAATGGGGCATCACGCTCTATATTTTGATCCCCGAAATGGTCTGCTTGCTCAGTCTATTACTATGGGCGACGCCGTCGATCAGCACGGAGATTGAAGGCCAAACGTGGATTTACTTGGCGATGCGTCGTAGCGGCCGTTCGATGGTACTGATCGGCAAATATCTGACCGCTGTTTTCTGGTCACTCTCTGCCGCGCTGCTGAGCGTGACGTTGTGCTTGCTGCTGGTCGACAACGTGGGCGGGCTGCGATTGTGGACCGTCCTGTCGATTCTGTCAGTACTTTCGTGCTTTGCCCACGCGGGCATCTTCATGTTGATTGGAGTGATCTTTCATCGGCGAACGATGGTGACCGCAGTGTTTTACACATTGGCCATCGAGTACGGGCTTTCGCTTGTTCCCGCAGTGGCGAACAAGATCACCGTCAACTACCGCTTGCGAGGCTTATTGGCTGAATGGATGGATTGGGAAGAAGCACGCTCAACGGCAGAGAGTTTCTTTGGGCACGAAGAACCGCACATTCATCTTTTCGTACTCTTCACCATCACCGCAGTCACACTCTT
Source organism: uncultured Pirellulaceae bacterium (assembly GCA_964444105.1). Taxonomy (GTDB): domain Bacteria; phylum Planctomycetota; class Planctomycetia; order Pirellulales; family Pirellulaceae; genus K23-9. The sequence continues at coordinate 13,538 of CAYUGI010000084.1, read as the reverse complement.
CGCAGCCGTCTTCGCCCTCGCCCGAGCCGAATACCCAACCCAACAAGATGGCTAGCGATGTCGTTTGGTAGGAAGATTTTTTGGGTAGAAAAATTTTGAGCCTACGGTGCATGGATCGTAGTGAGTTCGACGGTGCGCGGCCTGATGTTGATCCAGTGAATTGTGTTCAGGGGACAGTGTGCTATCAGACGCTGTAGCTGCTTTGGATATCCGGTCGATTTTTCCTTGAACGCGGTGATTCGAAAGGCACTCAATTCGGACGTCATGTGAAAGAGTTGCGTGCCTAGAAGTACTTTCCCTCGATTGAGAGGAAGTTGTTTCACTACATCGTTTTTTCCGCCAAGAAGATGAACAAGTGCGTCTTGATAGATTGAAAGCGTCAAGCAGGTACCCCAGTCTCGCAATAGCCCAACCACCAAGTCCAAAAACCTGCGTGGACCAATGAAACCGTCGTCGACGACTGAAAAAGATCGCCTCTCCAAATTCGTCATTGGTGCATTGACGAACTCTGACTGAACGGAAGTCCCACCGAAGTTAACCAGCTTCCCGCGTCGCAGGTCGAGCAAACAGAGGTAAGTTAGCAGCTGCCCTCGATGTGTGTCATTTAGCGTCCGAACCACCTTCAGTTCGTAAACTCCGCTAGACGCAACAAGAAGGTCAAGAAACAAGCTCGTCGAGTAACCCTTGTGTGATAAGTGCACGGGCACCTCGCGAATCACTCGAGTGCCAGCGTGGTTCAACCGACTCAATAAATCTCTCTGAAAAACTGCTTCAGCCGCCAAGAAGCCAAGCTGATTGTGTGCATCAAACATATGACGCATCACTCCGTAATCCAATTCGCGAAAATCCTCTAGCGACAGATCCGTGACTTCTTCGGAACACTGAATTGGCACCCTCTCCCCCCTTCAAATTTTCCTACCCCAAAATCTTCCTACCTCCATTTTTCTACCAAATCAAACTCGGGTCAGTTTGGACACTCTTCCGGTGGCGACCCATTCGGCGACGTAGATGTTTCCTTCTTTGTCAAAACACGCGTCGTGGGGGTGAACGAACTTGCCCTGCCGCCACTGATTTTCTTTGGTTCGAATCGTGAATCCCTTGTTCCTTTCTTTGTCTGCCAAGATTCGCTCTCGGTCGTCGCCTACCGTGCTGATCGTGTTCATATTGCGATCCAAGATAGACAACCGCGCGACCAACTCGGGCACCAACATTAAATCTTCAAACGTATCGACATTCGCTGGCAATCCGAATCCATCAATCGTGCGTTTGTAAGTTCCATCGGTATCAAAAGTCTGCAGCGTATTGTTCGCACGATCCGCAACCACGATTTCCGTTTCACCACCCGCCCGATCGTCCACCCAAATGCCATGTGGCAAACTGAACGTGCCCTTCCCTTTCCCGACACCACCGAAGCATGACTTCCAGTTGCCCTCGACGTCATAACGGTGGATCTGATAGCTGCCGTACCCATCGGCCAACAACAAATCGCCAAGCTTGTCACCTTCATCAGGAAGGAACGCAAAATTTGTTGGCATGAATCGATCTCGCCCCCATTTCTGCTCGGGATGCTCCGCTTCGCCTTCGGCGTATTTGCCGCTCTTCATCGGCGCGTGACGTTCCCAGACGACTTCGCCGGTGAGCGACATCTTGGCGATCGACTTGATGTGCTGATACGCCGTGACGTACAGAAACGCCTCGCCACTTTCCACACGCACTTCGATCCCGTGACCGCCGCCTTGGAACTGTTTTCCAAACGCTCGAATGAACTTGCCTTCAGCATCGAAAACGAAGATCGACGGATGATCCGCATCAGCGCGTTTGCCTTCATGCATTACGTACAGGTTATTGTCCGAATCCACCGCAACGTTGTGCGTCGTCTGCCACGAGTATTTGTCGGGCAATTTTGGAAACATATGCTGACAAGTGAATTTCAAATCACCCGTGCCAATCACTTCCTGTGCTGCGGATCGTTTGGACGTGATGATCGCAGGCGCTGCAATGGCAACCGCGACAGAAGTTTTCAGAAAACGACGACGCGTAGCGGACGAGCGTTGGGATGAAGCGGGGGATGAAGCGGGCATACGGTGCTCAAGTTCGGAGGAAAAACAAGAAGGACGACTGTTATAGACGCCAGATGCCCAGCGGAGCAAACTTGTCGATGCTTCCATGATTAGTAGCAGGCACGCTCCGTCGTGCCGCCCGCCCTTGATCCCAATGTCCTATCCACGAGACGCCGGATAACGGAAAGGCAGGCGGCAGAACGGAGTCTGCCTGCTACATAGAGTCAAACAACGATCTTTCACGACTCGTTGACACGGGCTCGATGCACCCAGCATCGTCGTTCCTAACATTCCCAACACGTCGCGAGACCGGAGTCGTTTTCAGCTGGTCGTTTGCCGCCGCTTTCAACAGTTTCTTCAGCGCGTCTACGTCGCGAAAACTCGGATCCAGCCATTGTTCAAAGTCTTCGACTGACAAAAACACGGGCATGCGATCGTGGATGGCTTGAGTCGTCTCATTTGCCGAAGTTGTCAAGACTGCACAAGACACGATGGTGTCGTCCTCGGTTGCCAGTTTCTTATTGACTTCCCACAGGCCTGCCATCGCCATCACGCCCCCATTTGCATCTGAGTCTGCCGGCTCGATCAAGTAGGGCTGTTTGCCGCTGGCTGTTTTTAGCCATTCGTAGTAACCATCGGCAGGGATCAGACAGCGACGCGATCCGAATGCGCGTTTGAACGATGGCTTGGTGTCAGCCGTTTCACTTCGAGCGTTAATCATCCGCGCACCGATAGACAAGTCATCAGCCCAAGATGGCACCAAGCCCCAGCGTGCAAACATCAGCTGACGATCTGAATCTGGTTCTTTCTGCGCAACCATCGCGACCTGCTGCGTGGGTGCGATGTTGTAACGAGGCTGCTGAGGAACCTCTGGCAGCTCACTCGGCGATAAATCGGGCAAGAACATCTGGCACCAGCTAGCCGCGGGCGCTCGCAGCGTAAACCGACCGCACATGTTTTTCTCGCTTTTGAAATTCGACGATTCACGGTAATCCATGAGATATTCACTGAGTGTAGCATTTCGCCTCAGCGCAGCATTTTGCGTGATTCAGAATAAACCACTAGAAAGACGATGCGGGCAGCCGACGCGCCTCGGGCGCCGGCTCCCCCCACCGCCAAAATCGCTCAAAACTCCGATCACAGCCCGATTGTGCTGCATTGGGGAAACACAACACCACAGGTTCGTCGTCATCGGTTGGGCGACGGAAGATACCGCAATGCAGATTGCGGGCCAAAACAACTTCCCGGCGGGGACAACGAAGACCGCCCAATATTCATCAGCGAAACTCATCAGTAGAGAACAGACCGGACGGGCGATACCGCGGCTTGACGCTTGGGGGCAGCGTATTGGACGCACCAAGACTAAGCTCTGAGCAACGAAACTGGCTTCTTTTTTGAATCGTTGAAACGCCGCCTTGAACTACTCGCTGCTTTGCCGTGTGCTCGGAACGATCTGCCTGCTGATTGGCGGATCGATGAGCTTTTGCCTGCCCTTTGCCTTTCCAATCTTGGCAAACCGAACGCACCTGCCAGCTGCAGAATCGTTTGAACGTGCCGGCGCACATGGGCTGCTGTGGAGTATGGCAATCAGCATGTGCGTTGGAGGCGCATTGCGATTCTTTGGCCGACACGGTCGCGGCAAGACGTTGTATCAAAAAGAAGCGATGGCGATCGTTGGTCTTAGTTGGCTACTTGCCACCGTGCTGGGTGCCCTGCCCTATTTTCTCAGCGGCACGTCGATTGCCAACGGCAGCCCGATCACTTTTATCGAAGCCATGTTTGAATCGCAGTCGGGGTTCAGCACTACCGGAGCCACGGTGCTGACCGACCTGGAGTCGCCGGAATTGGTGCCCCACTGCATTTTGTTTTGGCGTTCCTGGACGCACTTTTTGGGTGGGCTAGGGATCGTCGTGTTGTTCGTCGCGATCTTGGGTCAAGGGTCAGCTGGCAAGGCGATGATGCGGGCCGAAATGCCGGGGCCCACCAAAGAAAACTCGATGCCACGCATGCAGAAAACGGCGTTGTCATTTGCCGGAATGTATATTGGGCTGAATGTCATCTTGACGATCATCTACATGATTCAAGGTATGACGCTTTTCGATGGACTGTGCCACGCGTTTGGCACCATGGCGACCGGAGGGTTCAGCACGTACAACCGAAGCTTGGGTGGTTTTGAAAGTGTTGGTATCGAAACGTCCACGATCATCTTCATGATTTTGGCGGGCACGAACTTCACGTTGCTGTTTTTGGCCTGCATTGATAGCCCGAAGAACTTGATTCGCGATATCGAATTTCGCGCCTTCATCGGCATTATTGTGGCAGTAACGGCCGGAATCATCTTCTTCGGGATGCAGCATGGCGACGAAGGATTCGGTTCGTTCGGCAGTTCGCTTCGTTATGGGCTATTCAACGTCGTGTCGATCTTGACGACAACGGGGTACGGCACCGCAGATTTCGACGGCTGGAACAACTTTGGTCGCGGCAGTTTGCTGTTGCTGATGTTCATCGGCGGTTGTGCCGGCAGCACCGGCGGCGGCATGAAAGTGATCCGCCACGTTTTGTTTTACAAAATCCTTCGCCAAGAAATCGAACGAGCCCACCGTCCACGCGTCGTTCGTTTGCTACGAATTGGTGGCACGACAATCGACGACCCGAACCTAACGCGAGGAATCGAGGTCTATTTTTGCATGATCCTGGCGATCTTTGTCTTTGCGTGGTTGTTGTTGGTTACGTTTGAACCGGATAGCACGTGGGGCGTCGCTGGAGATCTTTCTACCGCAGCGGTCGATAAGACAAGCACGCTGGACGAAAAACTGTTAGACAGCGCTAGCGCGGTCGCCGCCACACTTAATAATATCGGGCCGGGGCTGGGCGTTGTCGGTGCGACACAGAACTACGCCAATTTCAGCCAAGGAGCCAAATTGCTCTTTGTTTGGTTGATGATGCTAGGGCGTGTCGAAGTATTCAGTGTGCTTGTGCTTATTTTCCCATCGTTTTGGCGCCGCGTCTAAGCGACAAGCGAGCCTGAACTTCTATAATCGTTCATCAGCACATTTCGTGCGCAAAACTAACTTGACAGCGGGGACACGATGATCGGCACACAGTTGATTCGCATTCTTGGCGTTCTTTCGCTGACACTAGGATGCTTGTGCGCGACGATGCCGGGACTGTTGGTCGCCCAAGATTCGACTGACGAGTCAAGCGAAGTTGCTGCGGAATCCGTCGCCGCAGAAGACTCAATACCGGAGCCTCAAAAAGTTCGCAATCGTCGTGCGGTGATCATTGAGTTTCATGAAGACATCAATCCGCTTAGCGGTGCGCTGCTGCGCCGCAAGTTTGAAGAAGCAGTCGATTCGGATGTGGACGTGATCATTTTGGATATTCACAGCCCGGGCGGATATACGAGCGTCACGTTTGAGATGATGGATATGATTTTGGATGCCAAGGACGTCGAGACGGTTGCCTACATCGAAAAGGATGCCTTCAGTGGTGCGGCATTGATTTCTCTCGCATGTGACAAAATCGTCATGTTCCCCGGTGCTCGCATGGGTGACGCGGGCGAGATTGTGATGGGCGAAGACGGCGCATTTCGCTACACCGAAGCCAAGAGCCGTAGCGCTGTCGCGCAGAAAGCTCGCGACACGGCGGAAGCGACCGGACGCCCCGTCGTGCTTGCCGAAAAGATGTCCGACAAGGATATGGTCGTGTTCGAGGCGACTCACAAAGAGGATGGCCGTGTGCGGTACATCTCCGAAAAAGAGTGGAAGACCCTGAAAGATGTAGACGACTGGGAGAGAGGCAAACCGATTCGCGAGGCCGGTAAAGAAATGTTCTTCACCGTCAACGGTCGTCGTGCCGTCGAGCTTGGCATGGCAACGCAGACGATCGACAGCCGTGAAGAACTGGCGGATGCCTTGGGTCTTCAAACGCCCATCCCTGTTAAAAAAAGAACCTGGGTCGACACATTCGTGCTCATTTTGAATTCAGGTTTTGTCACCTTCCTGCTGTTGGTTGTCGGTATGATCGCGCTCGTGATCGAACTCGGTGCGCCGGGCATGGGTGTTGGTGGACTGCTATCGATCCTCTGCTTTGGGTTGTTTTTTTGGAGCCGATTCCTAGGCGGTACGGCTGGCTGGCTGGAAGTGATGTTGTTCGTGATCGGGCTGGCATTTATCGCAGCGGAGATTTTTGTGATTCCGGGCTTCGGTGTCGCAGGCGTCAGTGGCTTGGTGCTAACTCTGGGCTCGCTGGTGATGGCGTCGCGTCGCGTTTTGATTCCCGCCACGGGTGAAGACATGGCCAGCTTAGGAATGGACGCGTTCACCGTGCTGGGTGCGTTTTTAGGTTTCCTAGTGGCGTTGATTTTCTTGGCCAATTACATCGGGCAAATACCGGGACTCAGCCGCCTGACCCTGAAGCCCCAGGTGGCGATGAGCGGTGCGGCAGCGGTTGATACCGAAAGCTCAGAGATGCTTCCCGGTTGGCAACGTGTGGAAACGGGCGATGTCGGTGAGACGCTTTCGGCGCTCAGGCCCAGTGGCAAGATGCAGTTTGGCGATCACGTCGTCGATGTCGTCACCGAAGGAGACTTTGTTGATCCCGGTATCAGCGTAAAAGTGATCGGCAAACAAGGATCGCGCGTTATCGTCCGTCCGGTTTGACGCTCTAAGACGGTCTCCAGTTAGGTGAATCGATGCAGTACGTCGAACTGCACTGCAAAAGCAATTTTTCGTTTCTCGAAGGTGCGTCGCATCCCGATGAGTTAGTTCGTCAGGCCGCACAGCTTGGCTACGCTGGGATTGCGTTGACAGACCGCGAGAGTGTTGCGGGCGTCGTGCGTGGATTTGGCCCTGCCAAAGATCTTGATTTCAAGTACATCGTCGGAAGCGAAGTGCATCCGATCGACGCTCCTGCCATGGTTCTTTGGCCGACGGACCGCGCGGCCTACGGGCGACTGTGTCGTTTGATTTCGCGTGGGCGTTTGCGTTGCGAAAAGGGCGAGTGCGAACTGCGATGGAATGACGTTGCCGAACTGGGTGACGGCATGATTGCGGGCGTGCTGCCCAACGCTGAAATCCCAGTGACGAAGACGACGCAATTCTTGCGGGGCGACTTCCGTGACGTATTTGTGGACCGCGGCTACGTTCTGTGCGAAGTTCACCGTGGCGTTGACGATGCAAAGCACATCGCAGCGATGCGCGATCTTTCGCTGAAAACGAACGTCCCCTTGGTTGCCAGCGGCGATGTGCATTACCACACGCCCGAGCGAATGCTGATGCATGACTGTGTCACTGCCATCCGTGGCGGCACGACGATTGACCATGTTCACCAGCAACGGTTTGCCAATAGCCAGCATCACCTAAGGCGTTTAAGCGAAATCGCTGACCTTTACAGCGACATACCCGATGCGATAGCCAGAACGATCGAGATTGCTGATCGCTGCCAGTTTTCGCTCGGCGAACTTCGATACGAGTATCCCGTCGAAATCGCGCCAGCGGGCATGACGATGATCGAACACCTCAAACGATTGACTTGGGAGGGAGCGAAGCAACGATGGCCAAACGGTGTGCCAGAAAAGGTGATCGACACAATTCGGCACGAAATGCGTTTAATCGAGGACCTTCATTACGAAGCGTATTTTCTGACCGTATGGGACATGGTGCGATTCGCTCGCGAGCGTGACATCCTGTGCCAAGGACGCGGATCGGCCGCGAATTCGACGGTTTGCTACTGCCTGGGAATCACCAATGTGGACCCCAGCCAAACAGATTTGTTGTTCGAGCGTTTTGTCAGTCGCGAGCGCGACGAAGCACCTGACATCGATGTTGATTTCGAGCATCAACGTCGCGAAGAAGTACTGCAGTACTTATATGAAAAGTACGGTCGTGATCGTGCCGGCATGACAGCAACCGTCACGACTTATCGACCCAAAAGCGCGATTCGCGAAGTGGGTAAGGCGTTGGGCGTATCGGCCGATGCCATCGATTCGTTAGCCAAGATGTCACACAGTTTCTCTCGTAAGTTCGACATCGATCATCGCTGCTTGGATTGCGGTATCGATCCCGAAAGCGAAATCGGAAAACGGTTCGTCTTCTTGGTTCAGACGTTGATGGGATTCCCCCGCCATCTTTCACAGCACGTCGGCGGGATGGTGATGACGGCGGGCAAGCTATGCGAACTTTGCCCCATCGAAAACGCGGCGATGGAAGGACGAACGGTCATTCAGTGGGACAAAGACGACCTGGACGAACTTGGAATCCTAAAGGTTGATGTGCTGTCGTTAGGCATGCTCTCTGCCCTGCACCGCTGCTTTGACTTGGTATCTGTACACCACAATCGTCCCTTGTCACTTTCGACGATTCCGCCAGACGATACGCCGACCTACGACATGATCTGTGCCGCTGACACGATGGGTGTTTTTCAGATCGAAAGTCGTGCGCAAATGAGTATGCTGCCGCGACTGAAGCCACGTTGCTACTACGACTTGGTCGTCGAAGTCGCGATCGTGCGGCCTGGACCGATTCAGGGGAACATGGTGCATCCCTTCTTGCAAGCTCGCGAGAATCCCGCGGCGGCTGTCTATCCCACCGAAGCGATTCGCGGAGTCTTAGAAAAGACCCTCGGGGTGCCCATCTTTCAAGAACAAGCGATGCGTCTTGCTGTGGTTGCGGCAGGGTTCACGCCGGGGGAGGCCGATCAACTTCGCCGAGCCATGGCAGCATGGCGACGCCCCGGTGTGATCGATCAGTTTCGGACCAAATTGCTTGACGGCATGAAAGAACATGGACTGACCGGCGAATTTGCGGAACACGTGTTCAATCAGATCCGCGGTTTTGGTGAGTATGGATTTCCTGAATCGCACGCCGCAAGTTTTGCTTTATTGGTGTATGCATCGTGCTATTTGAAGTGTCATTATCCAGCAGCCTTTTGCGTGGCGTTGTTGAACAGCCAACCGATGGGTTTTTACGCACCAGCCCAACTGGTCACTGACGCCAAAAATCACGGGGTCCAAGTACGCCCAGTCGATGTAAACAAAAGTGATTGGGAATCCACGTTAGAGACTGACAAGAACCGCCGTCAGCCCGCGATTCGACTGGGTCTGGGAACCATTCGCGGGCTTCGTATCGCTGATGGGAATCGTCTGGTTGAACAGCGATTATCCAGCGGGGTTTTCTCTGACGTCAACGAACTCTCCAAACGAACGGGACTGAGCCAAAGTGTCGTCGCGACGCTGGCCGATGCCGATGCATTGGGGTCGCTTGCCAGCGATCGGCGTGCGGCAGTCTGGCAATCGCTGGCGCAAGAGCAATCCCCTGGCTGTACTCCGCTGCTGGACAGCGTGGATGATGACGAACTGGTTCCCGATGAATTGATCCCCATGTCACCTTTGGAAGAAGTCTATGCGGATTACAACATGACCGGTCTGAGCTTGAAAGCGCATCCGATTTCGTTTGCCAGGCCTGAATTGAACAAAAAGCGTTGTGTGACGGCGGCTCAACTTCCAGAGCTTCGTGATGGACGTCATGTACGCGTCGCCGGCCTAGTTTTGATGCGACAGCGTCCCAGTACCGCCAAAGGCATCACCTTTGTCACCGTCGAAGACGAAACAGGGTCGATCAATCTGGTGATGTTCGCAAAGGTTTGGGAGCGTTTCTTTAAGATCGCACAAACGAGTAATGCCTGGCTGATCGACGGCAAACTAGAAAACCGCAAAGGGGTGATTCACGTCATCGTGGGACGCATCACGGACTTGTCGCAGGAAGTGGATGGGCTGACGTTGAAGACGCGCGATTTTCGTTAACCACTAAAGAACCGTGGGGGCAACAAGTCGTTCGCGGTACATCATGAAGTTTGAAACATGCCACTGGATGTCGCCATCCTGTGACACCGTTTTCTGCAACGACACTGTGATCAAACGTGGCTTCGCTCCATCGTTGTTTACCAATATGACGTCCGCGTTATCACGACCATATTTGTGGTAAACATAAACGGATCGATCCAGTTCCCACGTTGCATCAGGACCAAGGTCGACCAGCAACGTCTTCAGCCCGCCACTGCGGAAATCCTCTAGCGTCTCTTGCATCTCCTCTTTGCCCTCGTAGTGCTCAGCAAGCGACATCGTCCGCAAAAACCGGTTGGTGTAGTCCTTCTGCAATTCCAAACAGTAGTAGTCCTCGCCGCTGGCAACAATCTTCACAAACTCCTTTGCAAAATACTCTGCCTGAGTGCCCAGCGTGTGCTTCTTGAAAAGTGGTACGCCAAGTCCGAACGCCCCAAATCCGATTGCCAAGATCACACCCCAGCGTGCAGCCGTGATTCCCACCGGAGTTGGTTGCCCATATTTCCGCAGCCCAAAGAGCCCGAAACCTAACGCGAGAAACGGAACAATCAGCGCCCCCATAGCCAAAAACGAGACGACGCTGGCCAGGCCCAGCAACAGACTGATGAAACCAGAGATCCGAATAGGTGCCTGAATATCATCACCATCAAACCCAGCTTCCGCTGACATTCCGGACGTTTTTGGTAGATGAGACTGGGATTCGATCGACATCAAAGTGGATCTTCGTGTGCGGGTAGCGGGACGAAAACGAGCTTAAAACGACATAGCTCGTGGTCAGTACGCAAACCACCCAATCTTGGTTTGCCCATTTCCCGAAGGTTTTGAGGTCCCAGCGGGCAAATTTGCGTGGAACGGAGGCTTTAAGCAGCTTTTCCGAGCGATCCCACCATCGACTCAGAGGCGTCACCCACGTTTTCACTGATCCACCGAGCGGCACGTTTGGTGGCCCCCGTTTTGGCATACTGCTGAACCAATCGATCCAACTGAATCTGATTGGATCGGTAGTAGAACTCGTCGGTCAACATCGCCCTGACGGTATTGCAAAGAAAATCCACGGCAGGCTCTGGGTTGCCCACTGAAATGATCTCGGGATAGACCTTTTTGGGGCCCATCAAATTCGGCAACGTGACACTATCCACGCCGATCATGCATTTGCCAAATCCGTATAGCACTCGACCAACGCGGTAAATGATTGCAGCGGGTGTGCGACGGGCCATCAACTCTAAACTGACCGAACCGCTAACCATCATCGCACATCTGGATGCTTCGATGATCTCGCTAGTCTTATCGACATGAAATTCAATCGGCAAAGCAGCATCCTCCGCCGTCATTTGGTCATCACACCAATCTCTTTGTTGCTTTCGGTAGGAAGCAACGTGAAAACGGGCCGCAACATTCTCTCGTGACAAACGGCGAATGGCTTCCAACATTATCGGCCAGTTCTTTCGCACCTCGTGCCCACGAGAGCCAGGCAACACGGCGACCAAATGTTCCTTCGGTTCGCTTTGTTGTTCAATGGAACTGAGGAAGGACTGGTCAAGCCGCTTTTCTTCCACGGCATCAAAAAACGGATGCCCGACGAATGTCGTTGGAATCCTATGTTGCTGAAAGAACTTTTCTTCGATGGGCAAAACCGCCAGCACGTGGTCAACCGTGCGCCGCATTTTTTTCACTCGCCAACCACCCCATGCCCACAGTTGTGGCGGGCAGTAGTAGAGGACGGGAATGCCGTATTGTTTGGCACGCTTTGCGATGTGCCAATTGAATCCTGGGAAATCGACCAAGACTACCGCGTCGATACCGCCGGCGCGGAAGACTTCCTCGGCTTGATCAACAAAGCGAAAGAACTGACGTAGCTTTGGAATCACTTCGACGATGCCAACGACGGCGTGCTGCGTCAGATCAAGCTGTACGTCGCACCCTGCCTCCTTCATCGCTTGCCCGCCAAACCCACGTGTTGTGATGTCAGGCGCGATCTTGGCGAGTTGATCGATCAAGCGCGCGGCATGCTGGTCACCACTAGGTTCGCCGACAGAAAAGAAGATCGTTTTTGACATGGGTGTATCGGCATGGCGAAAAGGCTGTGGTGGCCGCATTTCAACACGTTGCTGATACGTGATAAGGGTGCTATCGGTCAACACGAGAAAGTTGCTATCAACTTGGCTCAACCAACGAAAAAGCGACCCGGCTAGGTTTCCCCCGCCGGGTCGCTTTGTTGTCACATCTAAGGCAGTAGTGCCATGCACTTGCTTTAGCAGCGAGCGAATCAGTTCTTAGCGAACGAATTCAGCACTTGCTTGAAGGATGTGACGTTTTGTCATCATACGGGCACTTGGATCAGCAACAGGTGCTGGTGGCAGTGGAGCCGAGTGAGTGGGAGCCATTTGAACAGGAGCTTGCTGCTGATAAACAGGTTGAGCAGCAGGAGCTGTCTGGTAGACAGGAGCAGCTTGAACAGCAGGAGCAGAAGCACATCCGCAAGGAGCTTCGCAGCCACAAGCGGGAGCAGAGCTGCATCCGCAAGCTCCGCCAGCACATCCGCCGCAACCGCTGTCGCAGCCAGCCGAAGCACAGCCCATCGAAGCACAACCGCTGTCGCATCCGCCGCAGCTGCTTTTCTTGCTGCAAAGGTTGCCGAACAGCTTTGTCATCAGGCCACAGCTCTTCTTCGAGCCACAGCATGAAGGAGCCGATTCGCAGCCGCAGCTTGGTGCCGAAGCACAGCCACATCCGCTGGCACATCCACCAGCTGCACAGCCACCGTCACAGCTAGGTGCTGCGGCACATCCGCAAGCTCCAGCAGCACAGCCACCGTCGCAACCAGCGGCTTCGCAACCGCATGCTGGTTCGCTGCTGCAACAGCTTTTCTTGCCGAACAAGCCACCCAACAGGCCACAGCTCTTCTTCGAGCCACAGCATGAAGGAGCCGATTCGCAGCCGCAG
>CAYUGI010000084.1:0-595 GCA_964444105.1 uncultured Pirellulaceae bacterium | reverse complement strand
CTTGGTGCCGAAGCACAGCCACATCCGCTGGCACATCCGCTGGCACATCCACCAGCTGCACATCCACCGTCGCAGCTAGGTGCTGCGGCACATCCGCAAGCTCCAGCAGCACAGCCACCGTCACAACCAGCTGCTTCGCAACCACAGTTTGGTTCGCTGCTGCAGCCGCCGCCCAAGCATCCGCTCAGCAGGCCACAACCTTTGCTGCAACCCGATTCGCAACCGCAAGTAGGCTCAGCAGCACAACCACATGCTCCACCAGCACATCCGCTATCGCATCCACCAGCAGCACAGCCACTGTCACAGCCGCCAGCAGCACAGCCACAGCCAGCTGCTTCGCAGCCACAACCTGGATCAGCTGAGCACCCGCCCAGAAGTCCGCATCCGCCGCTTGCACATCCGCCGCTTGCACATCCAGCCGACTCGCATCCGCAAGAAGGTCCAGCAGCACAACCGCTGTCACAGCAGCTGCTTGATCCGCAGCTCGCGCCAAGCATACGGTCGAGAAGATCGAAGCCATAGCTTTGTGTTGAGAAGCTACAGGCAAGCAAAATTGCCAAAGTAAAAATTGAACGTTTCATCGTTCCACGTCTCC
>CAYUGI010000083.1:0-23558 GCA_964444105.1 uncultured Pirellulaceae bacterium | reverse complement strand
GCGGTAATCAAACTGGCTACCAGTGTCCAAATGGCAAAAGCGGTTAACATGTGGGATTCTCGATTCCGCTTCTTGCAAGTTTCATGGCCCGTTCCAGTAAGCCCAGTTCCAGTAAACACCGTTCCGGAAAATCGAATTCCAAACACTCCAACTCCTTCGGTGGTCAGGTCACCAAGCTGGACGATCTTCGCTCAGCCGATGACTACTTTGACGTGTTGGAACGCTGGTTGGATTTGGAAAGCGAAGCCGAACGGGCTCGTTTGGCACGTCGGCGTCAGATTCGCAATCAAACTCACGTCGAAAAGACCGGCGAGACGATTGTACGGCTGCAGATGGCCGATCATAAGACCGGTTTGGCGGGGCGTTTTTTAATTGACCTGACCAAACCGGGCGATCAATCGTTGCCGATGAACCGTTTGAAAGTCGGTTCACCGATTGTCTTAAGCAACGATGAAGATCCGACTGACGAGGGTATCCCGGGAGTCGTTAGTCGCCGCAAGTACGACTCGATCCAAGTCGCCACGGATCGCTGGCCAGAATCTCGCTGGTTTCGGCTAGACCTTTCACCCGACGAAACCACGCGTCGTAGGCAGCTCAGTGCGATGGCTCGGGCAAGAACCGCTGCCAGCCGAACCGGTCGGCTGCGTGACATGTTGCTAGGCAGCCGACCGCTTCGATACGGCGAACCGGCGCAGATCGAATTCCTCACTTCGTTGAACCCGCCTCAGCAAGAAGCGGTTCGCTTCGCACTGTCCGCCTACGACGTCGCGATTTTGCACGGACCGCCCGGCACGGGGAAGACAACGACGCTGGCCGAAGTGATCTATCAAGCCGTCCAGCGTGGGCAGCGAGTGTTGGCGTGCGCTCCCAGTAATACCGCCGTCGACAATTTGCTGGAACGGCTCATCGGCATCATGCCGCGAACGGTGCGCGTCGGACATCCGGCGCGAGTCTTCGAATCGCTGCGTGGTCATACACTGGACGAACTAGTCGATAGTGATCCATCATCCGACATCATTCGCGAAATGCGTCGAGATGTCGAAGAACTGATGCGAGCCGCATCAAAAACACTTCGTGGCAGCGATTGGCGTCAACAAAAGCGAGCGATGCATGCGGAAGCGGGACAGCTTCGCGGGCAAATTCGGTCGCTTGAACGCAGCATCATCAACAGTGTGTTGGATCAAGCTGATGTGATTTGTACCACGACCACGATTGACGATGACCTGCTGGGCGATCGAACGTTTGATTTGGTCGTCATCGATGAAGCCTGCCAATGTACCGAGCCAAGTGTGTGGCAGGCGATCCTGCGTGCCGACCGATTGGTGTTGGCTGGTGATCATTGCCAATTGCCACCCACGGTACTGAGTGACGAAGCGGTGAAGTGCGGGATGCGTCAATCGTTGATGCAGCGATTGGTGATGCGAGAAGGTGACGAGGTGTTCCGCCGATTGACGGTACAGTACCGAATGCACGAAGCAATCATGAACTTTTCGTCGGACACTTTTTACGAAGGAACCTTGGTAGCCGATGCATCGGTTCGCTCGCATCGCTTGTGTGATTTGCCAAATGTTGAAGAGCTGCCGTTGACGACCGATCCCATCGAATTCATCGATACAGCCGGCGCCGAGTTCCAGGAACAGATCGAGCCGGATGGCGAAAGTAAACTAAACCCCAAAGAAGCCAACGTCATCGTGCGTTTGGTTCGCGAACTGATGGAAGCCGGAGTCACAGCAGATCAAATCGCCATCATAGCGCCGTATGCAGCGCAAAAACGCTTGCTCCGAGGCCGAATCGAAACGACTGAGTTGGAGATCGACACGGTAGACGGTTTTCAAGGCCGAGAGAAAGAAGTCGTCTTGATCACGATGGTGCGCAGCAATGATCGCGGCGAAATAGGCTTTCTATCAGACACGCGACGAACAAACGTCGCGCTGACACGAGCCAAACGAAAGTTGATCGTTATTGGTGATAGTGCAACACTGGCGACGAACGATTTCTACGCCAAAATGTTGGACTATTTCGAGTCGCACAATGCGTATCGATCTGTCTGGGAATTGGGAGACGTTTAGTTGCTTCGTCAGGCCCTGACGAAGTGCAGCCGAAAAGACTTGGTTTAGCCAACATCCACCCCACGAGGGCCTCACCGTAGCGGAGAGTGAAATTCGGTTTGCTGGCGAAACAGCGCATTTGCCAACGTCATCACCGCAGCGTTGGGATTGCCGACGGTGATTTGTTTCAAAGCCGACGCATCGACGATGTGCAGATTGTCGATGCCCGTTTTGATGTCCGCCGCAGTGCCGACCGGGTGATACAGCGTCTGCGAAAACCGTCGAATCGATTTGGCGATCGATTCGTCACTATCACGTTTGGTTCCCGGCAGCAGTTCGCTGGTGACCATCTTCTCAAGGTGGCTATTCGCGGCGATTTGGCGGGCAAGCCGCACGCCCTCGATCATCTTTTCTAAATCGCATTGACTTGCGAGATAGTTGGGCTGAATGCGCGGCGGCGCGTTCGGATCGGCCGATGTGATTTCCAATCGCCCACGCGACTTTGGCTGGGTCACATTCACGCCAATGGTGAGAGCCGGTGGTGCTTTGGGGTTGGGATGGAGCAAGTAGTGAGTTGGAGTGACGTGGATTTGGAGTTGTCGATCGTCAAACAGGCCACCCGCTTCGGCAATGTTGGACGCGATCGGTCCACCACCATGCTTTTCCCAAAGTCGCACGTCTTCTTCACTGGGGGTGGGATCGAAAGCATGCTCCGGTTGGACGCCAAAGATCACAGGCATGATCAAATGGTCTTGCAAGTTGCCTCCAACGGACGGCTCGTCGATTCGCACATCAATGCCACAGGCGAACAGTGTTGCTCGCGGTCCAATACCACTTCGCATCAGGATCATCGGCGTCGCGATTGCACCAGCACAAAGGTAGACCTGATCCGCCGCGTGAATCTCTTCACCATCGGCTAAGCGAACTCCCGTCGCTTGGTCACCGCTAAATAGAACCCGATCAACCGTGGCCCGAATGACGTTGATGTTCTCGTGATTGAGTAGTTCGGCGGGTGTCCAACGATGACCGTTTCGGTTGACGCGCTGAAAGCTAATTGGTTCGCCATGATCTTCCGCAGCGAGCTGAAACTGCCGGGCAGCAGCGCTTTGCCATTTTGCCGACTCCGGCTGCACGATCGACTCCACTTTTTTATAGGCGGACTGCACGGCGGCGATTTCAGCCCCGGCTGATGCAGCGATAGTTTCAAGATCGTTATCTGTTGGCGGAAACCAGATCATCGCATTAATTCGGCTGCTACCTCCAGGGCCTCGCCCACGGGGCCAGCGGAGTGATCTGCCAGCCAACGAGTCGATCGAATCGGTAGCGAGATCCCAGTCTTCGCTGCTGCCGATCAGATTCAACCATTGGGACGGGCGGTTGCGATTGGCTGATGGTGCTGGTGCCGAGGCTGGCTCGATCACCATGATTCGCTGGCCTCCTTGGCGAGCAAATCGATCTGCCAGGATGCAACCGGCCGAACCGGCTCCGACAATGATGATGGTTGGGTTAGTCATTGAATTAAGCGAGTCATTGAAACACTGCCTGAAAACGGAAGAACAGCCGATAGTCGATTTCAAGTTTGTTGATTAGGATTTTGGTATCTGTTTCGACACCTCTTATCCTTCATTGTCATGACTGCTTCAACGACCAACCACCGTTTTTCGACTCTGTCCGTTGCACCACCCGACGCTATCTTGGGTTTGACGGAAGCATTTATGCAGGATACCAACGCCGACAAGATGAACTTGAGCGTCGGCGTGTACAAGGACGCTTCGGGACTGACCCCGGTGCTGCGCTGCGTCAAAGCGGCTGAAACGAAATTGATCGAAGAGGAAAAGACCAAAGGCTACCTGCCGATTGACGGCTATGCGGATTACCGAGATCACGTTCGCAACTTGGTGTTTGATGAAACAATCCAGCACCAACGCATCGCAGTGATTCAAACGCCTGGTGGAACGGGTGCCCTTCGCGTGGCGGCGGATTTTCTTGTCACACAACTGTCGCCGATCCGCATTTGGATTCCCACACCAACATGGGCCAACCATGGAAACATTTTCGCCGCAGCACACTTGGAAGCTCAACCCTACAGTTACTTGGGTGCCGACCGGACATCACTAGACATCGATGCGATGTTGGACGACCTGAAAACAAAGACACGCGTTGGTGACGCCGTGCTGCTGCATGGTTGTTGCCACAATCCAACGGGGATCGACCCGACCGCCGCACAGTGGAAAGAAATCGCCAGCGTGGTCGCTGAGAAGTCATTGATTCCATTGTTGGATTTTGCTTACCAGGGATTTGGTGCTGGCATAGCCGAAGATGCGGTCGGCTTGCGAACAGTACTGGACTGCGTCGATGAAGCGATTGTGTGCAGTTCGTTCTCCAAAAACTTTGGGTTGTACAGCGAACGTGTCGGTGCTGTTTCCTTGGTCGCCAGTGACGCTGACGCGTGCAAAGCTTCGCTAAGTCAACTTAAGCGGATTGTTCGCACCAACTATAGCAACCCACCGCGACATGGCGGGGCGATCGTAGCCACTGTGTTAGACGATGCGGCCTTAACCGCGATGTGGACAGAAGAGCTGACCGAGATGCGCGAGCGAATCACGCGTTTGCGTGGCGACTTCATCGATACGATGAAGACCACTGGTGCAGGCCATGACTTTGAATTTCTGCGATCTCAGAACGGCATGTTTTCCTTCAGCGGACTGACACCGATGCAAGTCGACGAGTTGAAGAACAAGCACAGCGTCTACATCGTCGGCAGCGGCCGGATCAACGTCGCTGGCATGAGCGAAAGCAAGATGACTCAACTGTGCGAAGCGGTTGCCAGCGTAATGGAGTCTTAGACGCTCCGTCGTCGATGCTCCGTCAGGCCCTGACGGAGCATCGTTTTCGAACGGAACCCGCGAGATCCTCGCGGGCCAACGATTGCCGTCGCATCATTCGCTGGATCCCGGTTACAATCCGCGCTCATTTGGAAACCGCAACACGAGAGGAATCAGCGAGTGCCCCCGCAAGTACGACGTGCATTTCTGATTGTCGCTGCCATCCTGGTGGTTGTTGCCGTGGCGTGGGCCTCTTTCTTCAAGACACTGCCACCAGCTGATTTCAGTCTGCAAAGTGGTACCGATCCCAAAACCTTGGATCCTCACCGGGCGACAGGCAATATCGAAAGTCGCTTGATTTTCGCCTTATTTGACGGGCTACTGGAAATGCTGCCCGAAGGCGAACCGGATCCAAAGACTGGCTTGCAACCGACGACGCCGCAGCCAGGCATGGCTGATTCCTACGAAGTTTCCGACGACGGAAAGACGTATACCTTTCACATTCGCAAGGATGCGCGATGGACAGATGGTACTCCGGTGACCAGTCACGATTTTAAGTGGAGCTGGCAACGAATGCTGCATCCAGAAACGGCGTGCGAATACACCTTTCAGCTTCACGGTGTGCCGTTTGCCAAAGAGTATTCCGAAAGCACAGTGAAAGTCGGTGATAAGGTCGAGGTGGAATTGTGGGACCGCCCACAAGACACGGATGAAAAATCAAGTCAGCAGAATTTTCCGCGCGGAACAGTTTTATACGGCACACTTCGTGAAGTCGTAAAACCTGACCAACCAGTTGTCGCAGATGGTGCGAGTGAGAAGGAAAAGAAAAACGCGGAAGCGGATTGGCAGGAGAGTTGGGTCTACAAAATCGACATCGCCAAAGAGGAAAAGGATGGCTCAATCGATTGGGATGGTGAGACGAAAGAGAAGACCTTTGTTATCGGTCCAGAGTCGGTCGTGGCAACGGCCGATACGCAGCGGTGCCATGCAGTGATGGTCGCCTTTGGAAAATTGGGTGGACTGGAAACTCCAGATGAATCCACGTTCGTGGTTCATCTAGAAAACTCGACTCCGTACTTTCCAAATTTGGTTGCCTACTACCCCACATTTCCCGTCAACCGACGCTGCGTGGAAACACATGGATCACCGCTTTGGACCAAAGCTGGGAATATTGTTACCAATGGTCCGTACAAACTGAAAGAACGACGACTTCGTGATCGGTTGCGATTGGTGAAGAACGAAGACTATTTCGACGTCAACGAAAGGGGCTACGACACGATTGACTATCTGTCGATGGAGGGTCAGAACACGGCACTGAACATGTACGAAACGGACCAACTGGACTGGGTGACCGATCCGCCAGCGGCCTTGTTAGGTGAATTGAAAAAGCGTGACGATTTCATCAGCACGCCTTACCTGTCGATTTACTACTACCAGATCAATATTGAGCGAGAACCGCTGAACGACGTACGAGTGCGTCGCGCCATGGCGATGGCGATCGATCGAAAACAAATTGTCCAGCAGGTCATGAAAGCGGGACAATTGCCGGCTTTCACGTTGGTACCACCCGGGATTGCAGGATACACCAACGCCAAGGGACCGACGTTCGATGTGGAAGCCGCCCGCAAGCTGCTAGTCGAAGCGGGTTTCCCTGGCGGACGCGGCATCCCCAAGATTTCGTTGCTGTACAACACAACGGAAACACACCGGGCGATCGCCGAGGTCATTCAACAACAATTGCAAAACAACTTGAATGTAAAAATCGAGCTGCAGAACATGGAGTGGGGCAGCTACTTGGATAAGCGGAAACAGAAGGACTATGAAATGGCTCGTGCGGGCTGGATCGGTGACTATCCCGACCCGAACACGTTCTTGGACATGTGGATCACAGACGGTCCTCAGAATGACACGAACTGGAGCAACAAAGATTTCGACCGACTGCTTCAAGAGGCCGGCGCCGAACCTGATCAGGCGAAACGAATGAAGCTGCTCCAGGATGCGGAACAAATTTTCGTTGACGAATTGCCCGTCATTCCAATCTATTTTTACACGTCGTTGAACATGGTTAAGAACGACGTTGACGGATTCTTTCCGACAGTATTGGACAAGCATCCGATTCAGCTGCTGCAGCCCAAGGAGGGTGCGAAGTGAGCCCGTTACTCTGCCCGCCGTGGCTATCGCCAAATGGCACTTACTCGAACTCAGAGTTTACCCTCCCGCGCAGCGGGAGGGTCGGACGCAGTAGCGGCCGGGGAGGGTCGATGCAGTGGAAAACGTATTCCCCTCAACGGCCGGTACTGCGTCCGACTCTCCCACGGGAGAGTAACCTAAGCGTCATTAGGTTGGCGCCAGCGGCTGAAACGGAACAGCGACAGGAGACCCGCGATGCGTGATCTACTGAGCTATCTGACGCAGCGATTTCTTTGGATGCTGCTAACCCTTTGGGTGGTTTACACCTTTTCCTTCATCCTGATGCGAAGCGTCCCCGGCAGTCCGTTTAGCAGCGAACGCAATGTGCCGCCTGCGATCGAGCGACAATTGGAGGCTCGATACAATTTGGATGCTCCGCCGTTGACCCAGTACTTCGACTATCTGGTCGGCATTGTCACTCGGTTTGATCTTGGTTGGTCGTTTCGCCTGGAAGACTACAGCGTCAACCAAGTCATCGCCGAAGGGTTACCGGTTTCGGCTTCGCTAGCCATTTTCGCGATGGTATTCGCCGTGATCCTGGGTGTGTCGACTGGCGTTATTTCAGCGGTTTACCGCGGCACCTATGCTGACATCGGCATGCGTAGCGCCGCGGTTCTCGGTATCGCGATACCCAACTTCGTGCTGGCAGGGCTGGCAATCTTGTTGTTTGTCTTTGGAATCAAGATTTTTCCCGCCGGTGGTTGGGGCACGCTCAGGCAAGTCGCGTTGCCGGCGCTCTGTCTGGGAGCACCGATCGCCGCGTACATTGCTCGACTGACTCGTACGGGAATGTTGGAAGTCCTGACCAAGGACCATGTTCGCACGGCTTTTGCAAAGGGCCTGCCCAAGCGAACGGTGATCATGAAGCACGTTCTGCCAGGAGCCATGTTGCCGGTGGTTTCATATCTTGGACCCGCGACAGCGAGAGTTCTAACGGGATCGTTGGTGCTGGAACAGATTTTCGCCTTGCCGGGACTTGGCAGCCACTTCATTCACGCCGCACTCCAACGCGACTACACGCTGGCAACAGGAATGGTTTTAACGTACACGGTGATCCTGTTCGTCATGAACACGCTGGTCGATATTTCTTACTCGATCATCGACCCAAGGGTAAAACTACAGTGAATGCCCACCAAGATGATCGTGATGTCGAGGTACTAGAAAAGATTCTGGACGAGTCCAAACAGGTTCGTGGGGTCTCCCTGTGGCAGGATGCTTGGAAACGATTGCGCCGAAACAAAGCTGCGATGGCGTCCATGGTAACGCTTGCTGTCCTTGCGCTGCTTGCCTTCTTCACGCCAATCCTGCCGTTGCAAAGTCCGATCGACAAGGACTTAGACAATCGCAAATTTCTACCGCCCAGTTTGGAGACGGTCGTCATGGGCCAGCGCGACGGACTGAAGTTTGAAAACGGAAGGCTGACGTCTCAACTGGCGAAATTCGAAGACGAAATTGGCGAACTGCGAACCCAACAACGCGGCGAATCGGATCCCAACAAACGCGATGCCATCGACCAACAAATCAAGAACCGCATCGAGGTCGAGCATCCATTCAATCAAATGTGGAACGAACTAGATGTGATCTCTTGGGGACTGTGCAAACTGCGCGTATCAATCTTCGGTGACTATGCGATACCCAGCATTTTCGGCACGGATCAACTCGGGCGAGATCTACTTGCTCGCGTTTTTTGGGGAGCCCGTGTGTCGCTGATTGTTGGGATTGTTGCAACGCTTGTCAGTTTGATCATTGGCGTCAGTTATGGAGCAACAGCAGGCTACTTTGGCGGTATCATCGACACGATCATGATGCGAATCGTCGATGTGCTCTATTCGATACCGTTCTTCTTTGTCGTGATCCTGATCATGACCTTTCTAGGTGACGATGTCATCAAGAAACGCATGAACGAGTTAGGCGTCGACCAAATCATGGTGTTCTACGTCGTGATCGGCGCGATCTATTGGTTGACGATGTCACGAGTGGTCCGCGGGCAGGTTCTCTCACTTAAAGAAGAACAGTTTGTCGAATCCGCTCGCACAGTAGGCGCCTCATCGTCACGAATCATCTTCCGGCATCTGGTGCCCAATGTGCTAGGTATCGTGATCGTCTACTTAACGCTGACGATTCCTTCGGTAATGTTGTTCGAGGCGTTTTTGTCCTTTTTAGGAATGGGCGTTTCACCGCCCGATGTCTCTTGGGGTTTGTTGCTAAAAGATGGCGTCGACGCACTATCCAGTATCAAGCTTTATTGGTGGGTAGTCGTTTTTCCCGGAGCAGCCTTGGCCGCCACGTTGTTCGCACTGAACTTCTTGGGCGATGGACTACGCGATGCCTTGGATCCAAGGATGAAGAACCGTGATTGATATTCTGAGTGAGCCGTTGGCGCTAGCCACGGGCCCTTGCCACCATACAACTGACCCGTCGAGGCCCGTGGCTAGCGCCAACGGCTCACGAGTCCGCAGGAGCCTTCGCGATGTCTGAACCAATACTCAGCGTTGACGATCTTCGTGTTAGTTTCAAAACCGACGACGGTGTGGTGCGTGCCGTTCGCGGGGTATCGTTCGACGTGCGTCGGGGGGAGACGATTGGACTGGTTGGTGAAAGCGGTAGCGGAAAGAGCGTCACCAATCTTGCCATCATGGGGCTGGTCCCCAAGCCGCCCGGCAACATCGATGGCGGCACGGCGATGTACGATGGTCGTGATCTGCTGAAAATGAGCGATACGGATCTACAGTCGGTTCGCGGCAAGAAGATTGCCATGATCTTTCAGGATCCGATGACGGCGCTGAACCCACTGATGACGGTCGAACAACAGATGACCGAGATCACGCGTTTACACATGGGACTGAACAAGAAACAAGCACGCCATCGTGCTGCTGAAATGCTGGAGATGGTTGGCATTAGTTCCCCTGACAAACGTTTGCGAGACTACCCACATCAATTCAGCGGCGGTATGCGACAACGCGTTATGATTGCGATGGCGTTGTCTTGCGAACCCGACATTTTGATTGCTGATGAACCGACCACTGCGCTGGACGTCACCATCCAAGCTCAGATACTGGACCTGCTGGCGGACCTACAAAAACGTCGCGGCACAAGCATCATCTTGATCACGCATGATCTGGGTGTTGTTGCTGGAGTGTGTCACCGAGTGATGGTGATGTACGCTGGTCGAGTGGTGGAGAAATCCGATGTGAATCCGTTGTTCGATTCTCCCAAACATCCCTACACGATCGGTTTGCTCGATTCGTTACCTCGAATTGACCAGAACAAGGGCGAAGCACTGCAAGCAATTCCTGGTCAACCACCCGACTTGGCGCACATTCCAGACGGCTGCGCGTTTCGCCCACGTTGCCCTTATTCGATTGACAAATGCGCCCAGCAAGATCCGCGGCTCGTTGATGTGGGCACGGATCGGTTGGCAGCTTGCTTGGTGGACGTTGAATCGGCCGAGCGAAAAGCGGTGGAGGTAGAGCAGTGAGCACACAGGTTCAAAGTGGTACCGAAAAGTTCGAGAAGCCGGGATCGCCGTTGCTACGCGTAGAAGATCTACGCGTTCATTTTCCATTTAGCCGTGGATCGTTGTTTCGACCCGAACATGGTTTCATCCGCGCGGTTGATGGATTGACGTTTGACATTCACGAAGGCGAAACACTGGGCTTGGTTGGCGAATCGGGCTGTGGAAAATCGACGACCGCGCGAGCGATTATCAACTTGGTCAAACCAACCTCCGGCCGAGTCTTTTTGCAGGGCACTGACATCACAGGGTTAAGCGATAAGGCGATGTTACCGTTTCGCCGCGAAGTGCAAATGGTCTTCCAAGATCCGTTTGCGTCATTAAATCCACGGATGACCGTCGGTAGCATCATTGGAGAACCGATCACGGTTCATGGATTAGCCAACGGCAAAGATCGCAAGCTAGAAGTCATTCGGTTAATGGAATTGGTGGGGTTGAACCCGCGTTTTCTGAATCGATATCCGCACGAATTTAGTGGCGGACAACGTCAGCGAATTGGGATCGCAAGGGCGCTGGCTGTGCAACCGAAACTGATCCTCTGCGACGAACCGGTGTCGGCGCTCGATGTGTCGATTCAGGCGCAGATTATCAATCTGCTGATGGACCTGCAGCAGCGACTCGGGTTGTCCTACTTGTTCATTGCTCATGACTTGAGCGTCGTCCGGCACATCGCAACTCGTGTTGGCGTGATGTACTTGGGACGACTGGCAGAAGTGGGAACTGCAGCAGACCTTTACGAGAAACCCATACATCCGTACACCGAAGCGTTGCTTTCAGCGGTTCCGATCCCCGATCCCAGTGCAGCGGCAGCCCGAGATCGGATCGTCTTGAGTGGCGAAGTTCCGTCGCCCGACAAGCAGTATGCCGGCTGTTCGTTCGCCGATCGCTGTTGGCTTGCTGAGGACCGTTGTCGAGCGGAAAAGCCGGCGTTAACGTCGAAAAACCATGCAGCAGCATGCTGGGTGCGAGCGAACCAGTGAGCTGCTAAATCTGCCTTAATACGATATACGTTTGTCAACGCGTTGGACGCACGCGCCTTTTGTTTTCCTCGGAAGGCGAACGAGGGCTTTTCGGTCAGGTGCGAGCAGGCATAATGGACTTAGAGATGAGTTTGCGTTTCTTTCTCGCGGGAAGCATCACGATGGAACGAGCGGTTCACTGGGGAACAAGGTTTCTGGCAGCATTTCTCTGTTGCGTTGCTTTTTGCACTCTTGGAGCAATCTCACACGTATCCGCCGTGGCCCCAAATACTGCTAAACCGCTGGCCAATTTGGAACCGTTGAAGAAGGGTGACGCTGCGGGCGCTTTCTATGTGACAAAGGTTGCTGGAGCTGAGGAAGACGGCGTCAGTGTAGGTACCGAATTGTGTTATCGCTGCCGTTATGGATCACGACCGATGGTCATGGTTTTTACACGACGAACCGGTGGTGAAATTCCAAAGCTGATGCAGCAACTCGACTCAGCAGTCGTCGATAACGAAGCATCGCAGTTTCGGGCCCTCGTCACGCTGATGGGCGAGGACGCAGCAAAGGTGAAAGAGAGCGCAGCACAAGTTGCAGAACGCTCTGGTGTTAAGCATGTTCCCATTGTCGTTGCGAAAGAAACGGTAGGTGGGCCAGCCAATTACCGTTTGAGCAAATCGGCAGACGTCACGATCGTCGTCGCCAGCGACAGCCAAGTTGTGTCGGCCAAAACCTATCAATCAGATCGAATCGACATCGCAGCGATCATGGGCGAAGTAAACACGCTCGTTAAATAGAATTCCGCCGCGGCGACCCGCTTGTTCAACAGCGGCCGATTCAGCTTGCTGAATCCTTCTTATTCGACGCACACCGATCAGATCGGTGTCTCATCCTTCTGCTGCGTTTCGGCCAGAGAACCTTCGTGCGAACATCGCATCGAAATCTAGCCAGAAAACCCAACGCTGCTTTTGACCGTCGCGGTTTGTGACCTACGGTTCAGTGAGGAACTGTTTGCGTACCTACATGCAACGCGAAAGTTCTGGTTCTAACGATTTTGACGCACAGACTGTTCAATGAACTCTGAGTTCCGCCAGCCGTCCTACCTTTTGAAGTGGGATCACGCATGCGCCGCCAGCTTGGATCGCGACATCGTGATGGCAAGGCATCAACTTGGTGAACTGTCCCTGGCTAGCGATCAGAGACTTAGCGATTTGCTTGAACGCTTTCCGACAGATCGGATCCGCGTCTTCACGATGGGCGACAATCCAGCCCACCCTAATCAGTGGCAGCCTCAGACGTTTCGCGCTGAATCTGGCGTGAAGATGTTGGATCAAATACGTACCGGTCGTCTGTTTGTCGTGCTGCAAGGCGTCGCCGATTTTGAACAAAACTATAGATCTGTTACCAGCCGGTTATATGAAGAGATAGCAGAGTGCAATCCAGAATTTCATAGCTCGGCACTTACTGCTGATCTTGTTCTGGCATCACCTGGGGCAACGCAATATTTCAATGTTGATCATCAGCCCGGCTTTCGCTTTCAGCTGCGTGGCAACCAGACGGTCGTGAGCTATCCAACGACCGATTCGTTTGTCGATGCCACCGCATTGGAAAACACGGTGCTAGATGGTGCAACCTCGGGCCGATACTACGAACCAGAGTTCGAGAAGTCTGCTCGACGCGACACGATTCAAAGCGGACAGCTACTGTCCATCCCACATCCAACCCCTACTCGAAGCGAATTTAGTGGTGACCTGTGTGTTTGGATTCAAACTCGGCACCACACACCGCAGTCGCTGCAACGCAGAAATATTGCCGCGATGAATCGTGTGTGCCAACGATTCTTGCCCGCGGCTTTCACCCGACCACAACAATCCGGGTTGCTTGCGTCAATCAAAAACGCATTGGGTGCTGCGTTTTCGCTGGCTGATCGTGTTTCTGTCTCGGCGGATAGCGCTGCCTGTTGCTGTGCTTCGGCATCTGTTGACCGTGTCAGCGCAGGACAAGAAGCAGTATTGAGCGGAGATGACGTCGTCGCCAAGCAGGCACGGGTTTCCGCCTTCCCTGGATTGAGCGCGAGACTGCCTCAAGATCATTCCACCACGACTGGCTCGATTCTGGGCCCCAATCCATCTACTTTTACCACCGTTGTTTCGGAGAATTGAATTGATGTTTGCACGACCCGTTGCTTTTGCAGGTCTTGGACTCGCCCTAGCTACAGCTGCGTTTGCGGCTACGGCAACACATTCGACTTCAGCCACGCCTGCCGTCGCCGCACCGGCGACGCCAAGTAAAGTGCTTGGCAATCAAGCTTGCGTGAAATGCCATGCAAACGAAGTGAAGGTTTGGGAGGCGACTCCGCATGCACGCACTTTTGACGAGCTTCATCGTCGCCCCGAAGCGAAACAAATCGCTTCGAAGCTGGGCCTCAGTTCGATCAAACACGATGGGCGTTGTGTCAATTGCCATTACACGCAGCAGACCGACGCGGCAGGCGCGGCGCACGCAATCTCGGGAGTCTCCTGCGAATCTTGCCACGGTGCCGCCAAAGACTGGCTGGAGCTACACCACGATTATGGTGGCGAGAGCATTACCCGCCTAACCGAGTCGCCCGCTCATCGATCCAGCCGCATCGCAAAAAGCATGGCTGCCGGAATGCGGAACCCCGACAATGTCTTCGCCGTCGCGCAGAGCTGCCTTCGATGTCACACGACCGCTGATGAAGAACTGGTGAATGTCGGTGGACACACGGCCGGCAGCATGGATTTTGAATTCGTCGCTTGGAGTCAGGGCAAAGTCCGTCACAATTTTGTTCGGACTGATGGACAGGCAAATGAACCCAGTTCGCCAGAACGCACACGAGTAATGTTTGTCTCCGGGATGATTGCCGAACTGGAAGCGGGATTACGAGCCACTTCCGTGGCGACGCAGAAAGCCACCTATGGCGTGACGGCTGCAAAGCGAACGGCTCGCACGGCGGCTAGACTAAAAAGCGTTGCTGCCAAAATCAGCGCACCTGAGTTAGATCAGATCATGAGCGTGTTTGGCAGCATCAAACTGCGGTTGAACAACAAGAATCAGCTTACTGTCGCTGCTGATCAGATTGCGAAACTGGGGTATCAGTTCGCTGCTAACAATGACGGTAGCACATGGGGAGTGTTGGATTCCTTCATTCCCAAAAGTGACCGTTGGAAGTAATTGGCGCCAAACGCGTTAAAGATGCTAAGAATCGAGATAGCCCCGCAAATTTGCGGGGCTATTTTCGTATATGTTGCGTGAATCCTCGATTTTTTTCACATGATAAAAGTTCGCAACAAATCGGTTTGTAAGCAGACAGGGGACCATCCATACTGGTGTGTCACTCGAATTCCGCACCCATTTGCTGTGAAGCTTCATGCCTCGATCCAGCCTTCCGATCTTCGTCGCAGTTGTTGTGATTCTCACAGGAATGAATTGGGTTCACGCCGACGGTCCGGCTGCCTTTCGCCCCGGTCCCGACGGCAAACCAGTGCAAGTCCCCGGAACTGGCGAGGAGAAACCGGGCGCGAATAAAGACGGCCAGCCTCAGCCACCAGGCAAGGAGGGAGACAAGTCCCAAAAGGGTGACAAAAAAGACGAGAAGTCGCCCGAGCCAAAAATCATTCGCCGCGGCGAGGTCGTTGACGGAAGCGCTGACGCTGACGAACTGAAAGCAACCGTCGGCGAAGACGGAAAGGTGGCTTTTCAGTTTCGCAACCAAAGTTGGGTCGAACTGGTTCAATGGCTCTCAGACATCACCGACAAACCACTGGATTGGTTGGAGCTTCCCGGTGACCGCGTTAACTTGGCGTCGCCGGGTCGCTACACGGTGGCAGAGACACAAGATCTTTTCAATCGTCACTTGCTCGCACGCGGGTTCACCATTCTAGAGCTCGATGGCGGCATGACGATCACGCAGACGAAAGGCATCAACCCGGCAGTCGTGCCTCGCGTTTCGTCAAGTGAATTAGTGGGTGTGCAACCGCACGCATTTGTACGCACTTCGCTAGACATCGGCTGGCTCTCTGCGGAAAAAATGGCGCAAGAATTGACCGCGATGATCAGCACGAACGGCCGATTGACCGCGATGACGACGACCAATCGGATCGAAGCAATGGATGCGGCCATCAACTTGCAGGAACTTGCACGGATGATGGAGCAGGAAAGAGATAGCGCCAGCCGCGATGCTTTGGCGCCCGAGTTCAAACTGAGGTTTCTGCCAGCCGAAGAAGCCAAGAAGATGCTGGAGCAGTTTTTGGGGGTGGAAGAAAAGAAATCTTCACCGATGACGCCGCAACAAATCCAAATGATGCAGCAGCAAATGCGTAACCAGGGGAACAAGGGTGCCCCAGCAGCGAAGAAAGTCGAAATTTCCATCGTCGCCAATGTCCGTCAAAACTCGGTCATCATTCGTGCCCCAGCCGATCGTGTTGCCATCGCATCGGAGTTCATAAAACGCATTGACGTTTCTAGCAACTCGATGACGTCGCTGGCTGACATCCAGTCGCGATTACAAGTGTTCCGACTCGCTTCGCTGGATCCCGAAAAGCTAATTGAGATCATCTCAGAAACAAATGTTCTTGAACCGTCCACTCGGCTCCGCGCGGACGATGAAAATAACGCTTTGATTGTGTCAGGAAGTGCCGCGGATCGTTTCATCATCAATAGCTTGATCGAGCGGCTGGACGGTAGCGGTCGCCAATTTGAGGTGCTTCAGCTCCGCCGACTCAAGGCCACCGAAGTCGCTGAGTCGATATCGTTTTTGATGGGCAAAGAAGAGGAAGAAGACAATGGTTCTTCTAGTCGACGGTATTACGGCTACTACGGGTATGGCAGTGGCAATGATGACAAGAAGAAGGAAACCGATGAGTTTCGCGTTGCCGCCAATGAGCGATACCGACAAGTGTTGCTTTGGGCGAACGAATCAGAGATGGAGCAGGTGCAGTCGCTGTTGATTAAGCTTGGCGAAATGCCACCGCCGGGTGGCAGCAAACGGACTTTGCGAACCGTCGATGCTTCGGCGACGCCTGAGACATACGAGTACTTACTAAAATTAAAACAGCAGTGGAACGCTACTTCAGGCACACCGCTGGAACTTCCTGATCAGGACTTGTTCAAGGATCCGATCAAAGAGGAAATCGAAGCAAAAAGCGTCGATCCAGAAGAACAAAAAGAGGCCGTCCCGCCGAAGGTCGCTCTTGACGATGATGCCGTTGCGATCACTTCCACGAACAAACCAGGCTATCTGGTCGTGATGCAGCCACCCGTCGCTGGAACAGATCTGGATGCGGAAACGACTCCGCTCAACACGGAGATTCGATCGGCAAAGGATTTCGACGCAGCCTTTCGTCGCAAGCCGGAACCGAAAGTGGAGCAACCAATTAGGGCGGGTTCCCCCATACGCATCGAGGTCGATTCGGAAGGCAATTTGATTCTGTTGTCCAGCGACACGAAGGCGTTGGATGAGCTGGAGAACCTGATGTTAATGGTGAAACCACCCAAACGCCCCTACCAGGTATTCAAAATTAAGTACGCGTCTTCTTTCTGGGTCAAGGTAAATCTAGAAGAGTACTTTGAGGACAAAGAGGATGAAGACTCTGATGCAGATGTTTTCTATCGGTGGTGGAACGACATTGACGAGGATGAAGATGACGGACCAACAGGCTTGGGCAAGGGCAACCCACTTCGATTCGTAGAAGATCCCGACACCAATACGATCGTGGTTTCTGGCGCGACGAACGAACAGCTTCGTACCATCGCGGAATTGATCGAGCTCTGGGACGTAAGCGAGCCCACCAACAAACGCAAAATGCGTTTTACAAAATTGATACCGTTGAAGTTTGGTCGAGCAAGTTCAATCGCCGAGACCGTGAAAGAGGCATACCGTGATTTGCTTAGCAGCAATGACAAGTCATTCGGCGGAAAAGGCGGAGGTGGCGGACAAAGTGGAAACAAGGGCAGCGAAAAACGAAAGCGTGAAGGAAGTGGATCGGGTCTGGTCGACGGCGAAAATGGAAATGAAGGTGGCGGTGCTGATTTTTCATTCAAGGGAAAACTGTCGATGGGAATCGATGAAATTGGCAATACTCTATTGGTCAGCGCCGAAGGCGAAGATCTATTGGAGCTAATCGGTGGCATGATTGAAAAGTTGGATCTCGCCGCACGATCCGCTGGCGAAGTCGAAATTTTGCAACTCTCTGGCAATGTCAGTAGTGAGAGTGTCCAGCAGGCGTTGGAGGCATTCGGTGCCTCGGCGAAGCAGAACGTCGATATCCCCCGTAAAAGACGCGATAACAACGGCGGCGAGTAGAGCAACGCAGTCGCGTTTGGCACTTCAAACAACCTTCCCGGCTGGGTTGGTGGACTGCAATTCGGTGCTTCAATGCGGTAGTCTATCAGTCCGATATCGCTGCTTTTACATGGCCATCAGAGCCAACAATCTTGAAGCGCGGTCATCTTAAAGAGCTTCCTTGTGACGTCTTCCTGATAGAGCCGATGCCAAGATCGTTATCCGTGTCCTGGGCTAAAGCTGTCACCCGCTGGTGGCATCTGGTGCTAATCGCCTGGGTCGTCGTCGCAGTTGGATTGCGAGTGATCGCGCCTGCATGGAACGACATCGCGTTTGATGGTGACTTTGAATACTTGCCAGCGAACATGACCAGTGTTGCGGGTGGCCATTTGCTGGATGAAGCGTTTCCGGGCGTGCGATCGCGAAGCCAGATCGTGTTGGTGTTGGGTCGAAGTGATCAGAAGCTCTCGCCCGAAGATGACATCGTTGGCTTGGACCTCCTTCGACGGCTTTACCACCGACTGGCCGAAGTCTCTTGGCGGCGAGCGATCGAGTTTGGCTACAAGGACGGTGCGATTGAGAATGCGGGACCCGCCGCCCCGTGGCTTCGGCTAACGCAAAAAGCACTGGACGAATCCATCTCTATCGATGAACGGTTTTATGACCGTATCGCTGCGAATGTGCCGGAGGATTTGCCCACACTGAGCGAGCCAAGAATGGCAATTGCCCACTGGGATCGCGGGAAATTCCTCGAGGCAATTGGTGAATCCGAAGAGGCAATTGGTGTTGATTTCGAAGCAGCGCTACGACTGATGCCTGACCTGCCGACGATAGCAACGCCGATTCAACAGCGCGATCTGGGGCCTTGGGATTCGATGATTGATGTGCTGTCCTGGGACGACAAGATCATCGGTTCGCGTCTGACACATCCAAGTGCTCGCTTGGCAGTTATGCAGCTTTCTAGCGAATTGGCCGCGACAGGCAACATTATGACCGTGGAGGCAGTCTCCGAATTGATCGAAGACGTGAAGCAGTACAGCCTTCACTACACACAGCCTGGTTTGAAATTGGAGATGACTGGCTCAGCCGCGATCGGCGGAGAAACTCTCTTGGCAGCCCGCGACGCGATTCGCTACACGGAGTGGATCACGGTCGCGATGATCCTGCTGATTCTCGCTGTTGTTTATCGTGCGCCGCTGTTGGTGGCCGTGCCAATGGTCTCGATCGGCGTCGCCGTGCTCGTTTCTACGTCACTGATTGCCTTACTAACAGGTTGGTCGATTAATGAAACGGTTCCGATACTGGACTTAAGAGTCTTTACGACGAGCCGCATTTTTATTGTCGTTATCCTGTTTGGCGCGGGCACAGACTACTGTTTGTTCCTGATCTCACGCCTGAAGGAAGAGGCGGCGAGGGTCGCATGGCCGAAGGCCTGTTGCCAAGCCTTGGACGGGGTTAGCAGTGCCTTAATGGGAAGTGCACTAACCACCGTGGTTGGACTGGGCATGCTTTGGTTTGCACAGTTTGGAAAGTTCCACTACACCGGTCCGATCATTGCGATCTGTTTGTTGGTGGGATTGTTTATCTGCATGACGCTGACGCCTGCCTTGTTGCGTGCGTTGGGCCCCAAGGTCTTTTGGCCAAATACGATTACTCCGAGCAGTCAAACCAATGGCCTGCTGGGTAGTTCTGCTGACAACGCGTCATCGACGAACACCTTTGGTGGTGGGATGTGGAGCCGGATTGCTTTGCTGATTACCCGCCGGCCCGCGACGTGGTTGCTGCTGGGCGGAATCGTCTTGGCAGTCCCAGGCTACTACGGGCTGATCAATGAAAATTTGGTGACCTATGACCTGAGTGGCGAACTGAGCAGCACCGCATCAAGCCGCCGTGGCCTGCGGTTACTTTCTAAACACTTCAAAATCGGTGAGATCAATCCAGTGACTGTGTTGCTGGTTCGGCCCGATACAAAGCCACACGAAGAGTTCGTCAAAGAGATTGGGAAACTATCCACAAGGATATACAAGCTTGACGGAGTGGAGACGGTTCGGACGGCGGTTGATCCGCTGGGTGACTTTCCGCCAGATCGCCCCAAGGGTCTTTTAAGTGTGGATGGATGGAAACAACGTGCTCTGCAAAAGCATCGGATCGCGCAAGACTATTTCTTTGCTTCGGACTCGCAGTACAAGGATCGACTTGCACGCGTCGATGTCGTGATCGATGGCGATCCGTTTTCAATTGAGACTGCCGCCAAAGTCAACGCCGTTGGCGACTGGCTGAACAAAGAAACGCAGAACGCTGATTCTGAATGGAAAGGCACGCGTGTTCTACTGACTGGAACCACACCATCGATCATTGACCTTCGGACGGTCACCCTCTCCGACAACTTTCGTATCAAAGTCGGTGTTGTGATCGCCGTCTTTTTGGTTTTGGTTTTCGTGATTCGGCGCGTGGGACTTTGTTTCTATTTGATCGCCACGGTTTTGCTTAGCTACTACGCCACGTTGGGGCTTACCCTGTTGTTTTTCCGCCGCGCGTATGGCGATGAATTTGTGGGACTAGACTGGAAGCTGCCAATCTTTTTGTTTGTGATTTTGGTTGCCGTCGGCCAAGACTACAACGTCTACTTGGTGACCCGAATCATCGAGGAGCAGCGATCACTCGGTTGGCTGATCGCGTTGCGACGAGCGGTCTCGCGGACGGGAGGAATCATTACTGCGTGTGGATTGGTGATGGCGGCGACCTTCTTCAGCATGACATCGTCAGCGTGGTTGCCCGAGATTGCAAGTTGGTTTGGCTTTACCACGGGCGGTCGCGTTGGATTACGCGGAATCATCGAACTCGGATTCGCGTTGGGCTTGGGTGTGCTGATTGATACGTTCTATGTGCGAACCATCTTGGTGCCCAGCTTCGTGGCCCTAACAGGCCGATGGAACAAGTCATCCAACTAAGTAGACTCAGTCGCCGCCGCCAATGTCGTCGTCCATCGCGTGTAAGATCAGTTTCAATTCCGCCTCTTCATGACGCTCAAATTGGCGGCGAAACTTCTGAAAGAGATCAACGATACGGATGATGTCGCCATCGATATCGAATTTGGCATCCATCGCTTCGTCCACCAGATCACGTGCGGTGGCGAATAGCTGAGAGTGTTCATCGCGAAGGCAATGTGCCAGCGTGCTCAGTTGAGGAGCAATGTCGATGGCTTCATCGAAATACCCGTACGCTTCTTCGAGCGAAAAATGGAGCGCTAGCTGGTCTCGCAATTCAGCGAACGATTCAATCAACTCGGGCCAGTGATTTCTTGCCGTTTGAGGCAGTTCGACCAAAGGGAGTAACCGATCCCAAAGCTGTTTGAGATGCTGGTTATCTTCCTTGATCTCTTTGAGAAAAGCCGCGTTGACGGTGACCTGTTTAGTCGAAACTGAACTTTGGGACATGGTGACGATTCCCTGAGAGAGAAAAGCGAAGAGTTCTCATTCTAGTCCGTTCTCGACCTGCAAGAGAAATTTTCGTGTTGTCACACATTCCGATTTGACTTTTTAGGCGTTTGAGATTGTGAAAGGCATCACTTGGTCGATGCTGGTCGCACCGGTACAAATCATCAGCAATCGATCTACGCCCAGGGCAACGCCAGCACACGGCGGCAAATTTCGCTTCATCGCCTGAGCCAGGAGCGTGTTCTCTGGCAAAGCCTCTCGCCCCGATCCAACACGCTTTTGGTTGCTTTGCCGAGCGCGCTGAATCAGGACATCGCCATCAAGTAGCTCGTCGTATCCGTTTGCCAATTCGATACCTTTGCTGAATAGTTCGAACCGAGCTGCGCAGTTTGGATCAGTGGCAGACGGTTTTGCTAACGCCGCTTGGCTGATGGGATAGTCCGTGACAACGATTGGACGCTTTTTGCCAAGGTGCGGTTGAATCGCCTCGCTAAGCAGAAAATTCAAACAGTCGTCACGATCGAGCTGATTCTTTTCGCTAAGTGATGGATCAATTTGTGCTACCAGTCGATGCAGTTCGCCTGTGCTGATACTGAAAGGATCAATCTTCAGATGCTCGCCGAAAATATCGCAATAAGTAGCACGGTCAAATCCGGCGGAGCCGGTCATTTCGGCAACCAAATTCCCCAACAAAGCGACGCCTGCGTCTAAGTCTGCGCCTACCTCGTACCATTCCAACATCGTGAATTCAATGTTGTGAAAGTTCCCTGACTCTTCCGCTCGAAAGACTGGGCCAATCGAGTAGATCGATGGCGCACCCGCGGCCAACATTCGCTTCATCGCCGACTCTGGTGAGGTTTGCAAGAAGAACCGTCCCAGATGTCCAGGCAGCTCGACTGATAGTGGGTCGATATAGGGATCCACAACGCAGTCACGTGACAAACAAGGTGTTTGCACTTCCAGAAAGCCACGTTGATCAAAATACGAACGGAGACGACCGAGCAGATCAGCACGCTGTCGGAGGAAAATCAGATCAGGGGGAACGTTAGAACTCATGCTGGAATTTCTCTTCGGTTCGCTGCTGGTTGCGGATCTGCTCAAAGCTCCTTGAACGTGGGAAAGTCTGAAAACTTCCGCTATCCCAATGACCTCAACCAACTAGCTCGGTTGTCCTCAAGGCGGCTTTATCGCAGGATAGTGCAGGAACCGAACAAACCAAAGAGTCCACCATCAAATGAAGCCATCTGAAAACCGTTATGCGCGGCAAACCCAGTTCGCGCCGATTGGCGTCGGTGGGCACGATCGCATTTCGCAGTCGCGGGTTGCCGTGTTGGGTTGTGGTGCACTGGGAAGCGTGGCGGCTGAACTGCTTGGCCGCGCTGGGGTGGGACACCTCATTCTGATTGACCGCGATGTGGTCGAATGGACTAATTTGCAGCGTCAGTCTTTATTCGATGAATCCGATGCATCACAGGCGCGCGCGAAGTCACAGGCAGCTGCCGAGAGATTATCGAAGATCAATTCGCAGATTGAAATCACACCCATCGTCGCGGATGTGACGGCAGACAATGTTGGCCAACTACTTGATGGTGCCGATCTAGTGATGGACGCGGCAGACAACTTTGCTCTGAGGTTCCTGTTGAACGATTGGTCGCTTTCCACAAAGACTCCCTGGGTACATGGCGGATGTGTGGGAGCGAACGGCCAAGTACGGCTATTCACAGGACAGGGCGAACCTTGTTTTCGCTGCCTCGTTCCGCAGCCACCACCCGCCAGCGCTGTGCAGACATGTGACACGGCAGGTGTCATCGGGCCAGCCACCCACCTGATCGCCAGTTTGCAAGCGACCGAGGCGATCAAGTGGCTCTCAGGCAATGAGTCAGAAGTGCGCCAAACGGTCTTGTCCCTTGATTTGTGGAGCAACCGAATTCGCGAGCTGAAACTGGGACCATCGGTGAGCAAGGGCTGCGTCGCGTGCGATCATCGTCAGTTGGAGTTTCTTGATGGTGAGCGTGGGCAACCAACTGATGGAGTGCTGTGCGGACGCGATGCTGTGCAGATCAGTGCTTTAACCAGCGGCACCATTGACTTGCCTACCTTCGCAAAGCGATGGGAGGGAATCGGGCGTGTGCAATTGACCGCCTTCTTTGTCAGGCTATTTCCTGATGACGAACAAAGCCTCACATTGTTTCGCGATGGTCGAGTAATCGTAAACGGAACATCCGATATCAGCGAAGCAAGAACGTTGTATGACCGCTATGTCGGTGGTTAGCTTCCA
>CAYUGI010000082.1:10557-23560 GCA_964444105.1 uncultured Pirellulaceae bacterium | reverse complement strand
GGAAGAGTGAAGTGTGGAGAATCCGCTACGGCGTTGCCCGGAGGGAGAGTGAAATTCAATGTGCCGGCAAATCAGAGCAGAAAAGTTCGCTACGGCGTTGCCCGGAGAGAGAAAACAGCCAACCACTATGAATGCGGTAGGAAGTTAGTCTACGCACTCCGATAACGAATCTACTCCGATGGATTTCGCGCGGCCTCAAGCAGTTTTTGTTGACGAATCTTTTCTAGCAGCCTTCGTTGACGCTCAACACTTGTATTGAGCTGCTGTTGCCGCTCGATCATCCAGTCGAGTTGGGAATCACGTAAGCGTGGGTGATCATCCGATCTGAAAATCGGGAAGGACTGCTGCGACAACGGCACATAATCCTCCAACTCCGATGGCTGTGTCTGTTTCGCAAAGAACTGTTGACCTACGTTTGGAAAACGAATTTCCGTTCTTATGCTAGCTTCCGCAGACACACAGCACAAAATGCTGACAGCGATCCAAAGTAGTTTTTTCATAACAAGCCTCGGTTTGCGTCGTTTTCACCCCAACAGCATAGATCATTCCCAAAACGAACGTTCCAAATAGTTTTATCGGCGTCGTGACGTGCTCCGCCAAGCCATTTCTATACTGTGGTCTCATTCCGATCTTTCGCCATCAAGATGGGCCTGATCCTACGGTCCACGTTCCCTCGACTAGAAAGGTACACGATGCAATTCATCGAAATGAAATGGCAATCGGAATACTACGATGCGGAGATACGGCTTCGTGACGAGGTGCTAAGAAAACCGCTTGGACTGAAATTCACCGACGATCAGCTCTTTTCAGAATCGGACGAACTGCGTTTCGGCGTGATTGAGCAAGAAACCTTGATCGCCGTGGTCTTAGCCCAGCCACTTTCAGGGGCCTCGATAAAACTACGTCAGATGGCCGTGGCACGCCATCAACAGCGCAAAGGCGTCGGGCGGTTTCTGATGCAAAGCGTTGAGTGGACCCTGGTCGAAAGAGGTTTTCGGCAAATCGAGCTCAATGCTCGCGAAGTAGCCCGGGCGTTCTACGATTCACTGGGCTATGTCATCGAAGGCGAGCGTTTTGTGGAAGTCGGAATCCCACATTTCAGGATGGTAAAAGACCTGTAGTCACGGAAAACACTCAGCTCGCCAACGCAAAAAAGGCGAACCGGGGAGCCGGTTCGCCTTTCGTGAAACACTGTGAGTCTCGGTTCTTTTTCTTAGCGATCGATGCGTAGACCGAAGACGAAGGTGTCCATGTCGAGCTCAGGCTTTGTATCGACGGTGAAGCTACGGTACTCACTGAACGCAGCCACGCCGGCCCGAATTTGCTTGCTACCACCGATGATGAACTGGTAAGCGAAGTCTTCGTCATTCAAGTCAACATCGGTAGTTCCGATGGTGAAATCTCCATCGATGACGGCCAAACCAAGACCTGCACCGACGTAGGGTGTGATGCCCAACATCTGCAACTGATGAGCGTCGTAGTACAGGTTCGCCATTCCAGCGTACGTATAAAGATGCCCGCTGATGTCGGCTGTCGTTGTTCCGTCGGTAGCGATGCCGCTGGTGTTGGTGCGGACCGAAGTCTCCAGTTCGCCGCGGAACGAAGTTCCCAAGCGACGCCCGATAGCACCACCGAGTGCGATGCCGTCGTTGAACTCGATGCGGATGTTGTCATCAGCCAAGTCATCTAGTTCATTCCATCCACCCCACAGGCTGAGGTAGCTTCCGCAACCACCGCTTAGGCAACCCATCGAGTCGCAACCGCTGTCACATCCGCTATCGCAACCTGAGTCACAGCAGCCGCTATCGCATCCCGAGTCACAGCCTTGGTTGCCGAACAGACCACAGCTGAACAAGCTACAGCCAGACGAGCCATAGGGTGAATCGCATCCGGAGTCACAGCACCCGCTGTCACAACCCGAATCACAACTTTTGCTGCCGAACAAACCGCAACTGAAGAGACTGCATCCTGCGCTGCCGCAAGGTGAATCGCATCCACTATCACAACATCCACTGGTGTTGTCGCAGCAACCCGAGTCGCAAGAAGATCCACAGATGGAATCACAGGCTTGACTGCAACCATCGAAAAGACCGAAGGGGCCACCCGCATAGAGGGATGGAGAAAGTGTGATTGTTAGCGCAGCTACGAGCGCATAGACATACTTGGTTGTGTACATGGCCGCCTTCCATGGGTAGTGATTTTTAACGAGCCGCAATTCCGTTACGGCTTCCATTGGTTGCGAGAATACTCTTGAGTCCATTGCTTCAATGCTGACTCGGACCTCGCATCATTCAGAGCATCGGCCCAGCAATCGTAGCCCTCACGTAAATCGACTGTTGGACTCAAATCCGCGACAAGCCGATAGCGTCGCTTAGAGAGATCTACCACTACAGACGGACCTGCATCGACTCACTAACCCGCACAGCTTCACGCATGACGCGAAAAATGGTGCCTGGTAGGTGTCAAAATGTTCCCAAAATCGATTTGACTTTTCAGAATTAATAATCTTTTCTACCTGCCTTCGATGATTCGAATATGGTTCTTGCTGTGGACGCGGAACCATTGTTCACCTTCGCCCCAGCGTGGTTCTTCCATGCTGGCTTTCCATTGATCCAATCGTTTACGCATCGATGAAAGCCGCTCAGAATTCTCTTTAGCGAGGTTCTTTGCTTCGCCAGGATCGTCGGCCAAGTTGTACAGAGCGTCGCCGTAGTCTTGGACGTGAATCAGTTTCCAAGGTCCATCTCGCATCGCGGAAAACCAGAGTTTGTGCCAGAAGAGTTCTTCGTGGGGAGCGGCTTGGGATTCGCCGCTTAAGTGTGGAACCAAATTGACGCCGTCCAATGGCAACGCTTCGGGATTACCTCCCGCGGCGGCGAGCGAGGTTGCAAAAATGTCCATTGCCGAAACCATCGAGTCGAAGGTCCGTCCTCCGTCGAACTGCTGTTTCCAACGCATCAAAAACGGCACGCGGATTCCGCCTTCGAACTTGATTCCCTTGTGACCGGCCAAAGGCAGGTTGATCGAGCCGTTATTGGTGGCACCGCCGTTATCACTGAGGAACCACACGATTGTGTTCTCGTCTTGGCCCGATGCTTTCAACTGATCCATGACTTTGCCGATGGCGCGGTCCATCGCCCAAATCATCGCAGCGTAGGTACGACGCTTTTTGTTTTCGATGTGAGCAAAACGCTTCAGGTCGTCATCCGCCGCGTGCATCGGACCATGCGGGGCGGTGAACGACAGGTACAAAAAGAATGGCGAGTCTGACTCTTCGGCCACAAAGTCGACTGCTCTCTCTCCCAAAACATCGGTCAGGTATCCGTCAAAGGCAACTTGCGTTCCGTTGTGTTCAATGGCCTTGTGACTGCCTGGTTTGTCGTTTCCCTTGGCGTCGTAGAAATAGCTGCGAGATCCTTCGCGTAGTCCGTAGAAATAATCGAACCCGCGCTGCGTCGGGTAAAACTTGTCTTGATTACCCAAGTGCCATTT
This sequence comes from uncultured Pirellulaceae bacterium, assembly GCA_964444105.1. GTDB lineage: Bacteria > Planctomycetota > Planctomycetia > Pirellulales > Pirellulaceae > K23-9. Next base: position 20,068 of record CAYUGI010000082.1, on the reverse strand, counting down.
GCCGATCACGCCGGTTCGATAGCCAAGCTTCTTGAGCGAGTCCGCCATGGTGACTTGTTGGACGTCCATGCCTTGGTTGTCTGGTGGCGTGTTGGCTTCATGTCCGAAGCGTTGCTGGTAGCGACCGGTCATCAAACCGGCTCGAGACGGACTACAAACCGACGCAGTGACATGCCCGTCGGTAAAGCGAACGCTTTCGCTGGCCAGTTTGTCCAAGTGCGGCGATTGGATGTCCGCCGAGCCCTGAAAACCAAGATCCGCCCAGCCCAAATCGTCGGCGAGGATCAGCAGGATATTGGGTTGTCTTTCGTCGGCACTCGCCGAGTGATCACTCACCAGTGTTTGGACAACGAGGCCGAGGCAGAGCGTTAGAAAGATGGTTCGCATATTAGAGTCGCCAGTAAATCTTTGATGGTATTCGTTTTTATGACACTTTATGCCAACCGGCCTAAATGTAGTTGGGTCAACTTTGAATGCTTCATTCGACTCCCCAACCTACATAGGAAGGTGATAGGTTAACGGTTGTCCTTCGGACAGTTTTCGAACAACTAACAAAATTGGCATCCCGTTAGACTGCCAAGGTACGCAACCGTGAGAGTATTGATACGCTGCCTAGATCGTATGTGCGCTGGTTTGATATTGGAGTTCAGGGTAAAGACCTGCACTCTCGTGTTTCCGTTCCTTATCATCATTTTGCATTCATCGACGCCACTGATGGCTGTCGAAGGAATTGAGTTTTCAACGTTCTTGGGTGGATCCGATTGGGAGCACGCTCGAGATATTTTTGTTGATGACAGCGGCAACGTGTTCATTGTTGGTGGAACGAAGTCGGATGATTTTCCCACTACGGTTGGGGCATTCCAGAGAACGCACGACAAGTCCGGCAAGCGTGTAGGCTCAGGCGGTTATTGTGATGCATTCGTTTGCAAGTTTGACGTGTCTGGCCAACTTGTCTGGTCGACGTTGCTTGGCGGACCCAACTATGACCGTGCTTATGCGGTTGAAGTTGATACAGACGGGTTCGTGTACGTCAGTGGACGTGGTGGTCCAGGTTTTCCCGTAACCGAGGGCTCGTTTCAGTCAACGTTTCAGGGATCCGACGGTGGAATCTATGGGATGCAAAATGGCTTTGTTGCCAAACTCAGTCCCGATGGAGCCTCACTCGTCTGGTCCTCATACGTCGGCGTCGGCCTGCTTTGCCGTGACATTGCACTGGACCAAGACAACGACGTTTATTTGCCGATGAGCTACCCAGGTAAAGGTCCGTTGCCACCGAGTTCCTGGTTTTCAGGTGCTCTCCAAGCGACTCCCGCCGGTGATGTCGATGTGGGGGCGCTGAAGGTATCGTCTGATGGCAAGCAGGTATTGTGGGCGACTTGGTTGGGTGGATCTGCGAAAGAGACGCCAAACGCAGGGATACGCCTGGACGATAGCGGCAATGTGTTTTTGAATCTTGCGACGCTATCGTCAGACTTGCCTACGACGGCGGGTGCCCATGATCGCAGTTATAACGGCCAGCAAGATGCATTCATTGCCAAGCTGAGTCCTGATGGATCAAAGCTGCTGTATGGTACGTACTTTGGTGGATCCGAAAATGAATACGGTAACAGCACCCACAATCTGGCCATCGATCGGGATGGAAACGCTTACCTGGTGACATCGACTGATGGGCACGACATGCCTGTCACCAAGAATGCGTTGCAGAGTCAGCCCAAGGGTCAAACGGACATCGTGGCGGCAAAGTTCTCTCCAACAGGGGGTTTGCTTCACTGCACCTATCTTGGCGGTAGTGGCAATGAAGGGCCCGATGGCGTCTACGCAAGTTCCGATGGCGAACTCTTCTTTTCGGGCACGACCTCGTCCAGTGACTTCCCAATCACAGCCAACGCAATTCAGCAGCAGAATGCGGGACAAAACGACGCGATCACCGTCATGTTATCCGCCGATTTTTCCAGCCTGAAGTACAGCAGCCTGTTCGGCGGTTCCAGCTACGATGATGGTCGGTCTTGTTTTCTCAGTTCCAGCAATTTGTATTTGACTGGATCAACGAACGGACCTGGCTGGCCAACACGCAAGGCGTACCAGGAGAAGTTTGCTGGTGGGGGCGGCGGGAAAGAACTGTGTTATCAAGGCGGCTGCTTCGCCGGTGATGTGGTCCTGACCAAGATTGTACTGGGTGACTCGGAGTGAGTTTTTTTTGCGATGATGCGTGAATAAGGCGACTCATTGATTTTCGTTCATATGAGTTTGTCGCAATTTGGAAGTCACGCTTGAATCTGAATCACGACGCCTTTGAAGGCTGGCGTTTTGCTTTTTGGGTCTGCGTAGCGAGAGACCAAGACGTTGGCTTCGGGATAGTACATCAATGCGTTACCGCAGCGTATGTCGTCGTAAGCTCTTGCATGGATGTTCTCTAGCTGCCCTGTGTCACTGGTAACGGTCACCAACTGATCATGCTGAAGTCCAAAACGCTTCATGTCGTCACTGTGCATTAAGACGATGTCGCGGCGGTCTTGGTTGCGGTAGAGATCTTCTTCTTCGTAGACCACCGTGTTGAACTGGCCTTCACTGCGAACAGTCATGAGTCGCAATTCGCGATCAGCGGTGCCTTTGAGCGGCGGGAGGTCGTGCGTGAAGAGAACGCCGCGTCCATCGTCGGTAGGGAATTTGGGCTCGTAAAATGTTCGGCCGTCGATTTGGAATTCTTCTTTCGACTTTCCGATGTCACCAATCTTTCCGTAGCCGGGAACCACCGCTCCAATCCACTGGCGAATCGTGGTCGCCTGTTTCATTGCGTTCCAATCGACCCCAGCGACATCGGGCAAAACGCCTTGTGCGATCGAAGCGATGACCTCGATTTCGCTGCGGGGTCCTGGTAAGCGGCGTGGACCACCGTCACTAAGCCGGACGAAATTGAACATGGATTCTTGCGTCGTCGGTTCGGGTTCTTCGTCTCGCGCCAGAACGGGCAAGACGATTGTCTCGTCGGCCAATCCGTGCACGTGACCTGTGTTCAGAGTCGTGCTGAGCATCACATGCATGTCCAAGTTCGACATGGCTTTGTCAGCGAATGTGGAATCGGGATTAGATCCATACAGATTGCCGCCAAGCGAAAAGCCAACTTTGATGTCGCCTGTCGCAGCGGATTCCATGCAGGCCAGTGTGTCTTTGCCTGGCGTGCTCGGCAGTTGAACGTTGAATTTCTCTTGTAGCGCATCGAAAATTTGACTCTTCAGTTTTGGCGTGACGCCAACGCTGCCAATGCCTTGCACATTGGAGTGACCACGAATCGGCATTAAGCCTGCGCCCGGTCGACCGACCATGCCGCGGCACATCGCCAACGCCGCGATGGCTTGCACGTTGTCAACACCATGGGCGTGGTGGGTTATGCCCATCGTCCACGAGAAGATCGCTTTCTCGGATTGTCCGTAGACTTCCGCGATCGTTTCGATTTCGCTTCGTGCGACGCCGGACTTGGATTCGATTTCTTCCCAGGTCAGCGCATTGACGGCCGCCAGCCAGGTTTCACTATCGCGGCAATGATCGCGAAGGAAGTCATCGTTCATGTTGCCTTGCTGCTTGACCGCTTTGGCGATGCCCCACAGCAACGCCAAGTCACCGCCGATGTGCGGTTGGACGTAGTGGGTAGCAACCTTAGTTCCAAGCAGAAGCGATAGCGGATCACTGGGAACGCGAAACTTGATCAAACCCGTTTCGCGAACCGGATTGATCACGATGACTTTGCCGCCGCGACGACGGATTTGCATCAAGCTGGTCATCAGACGCGGGTGATTGCTGGGCGGGTTGCCACCAATCACGAAAACAGTGTCGGCGTTCTCCAGGTCCTCCAGTTGGATCGTTGCTGTGCCACTTCCAACGGTGGATTGCAACCCGACACCGCTGGCCTGATGGCAATAAAAGCTGCAATTGTTGACGTTGTTTGTGCCGTAAAGTCGAGCGAACAGTTGCAGGAGAAAGCCGGCTTCGTTGCTACTACGACCGCTGAAATACCAAAACGTCTCGTCAGGCGCAGTGCCGCGTAACTTGGACGTGATGGAGTCCAACGCGGTTTTCCAAGTGATCTCTTCGTAGTGATCGGATCCTTTGCGATACCGAATCGGACGAATCAATCGGCCTTGATGTTCGAGTTGCCGCGGAGTTTGTTTCTGGAATTCACTGATCGGTGTGTCAATCCAAAGGTTCGACTCGATCGCCGGCTGCATGTCCGCAACCATCGCCTGCATGCTTTTTTTGCAGACTTCGGGGAACGAGCCGGATTCGTTGACCATGCCACCCTTTTGGCCGCCCATGCCAAGCGCGCAGGTCTTGCATGCGTTACGAGAGCGCATCGCCTTGTAGAGTTTCCAAATGCCCCCGGCTTCGCGGCCCTTTTTGACCGTGTACCAGATCGCTCGAAATCCACCTCCGCTGCGAACTTTCACGCTGGGTATGCCTATGTTCGATCGCCAAAGAAATTGCTGTTTGTAAACCGTAGCTTAACGCGAATGACTGTTTTTGGCAGGTACGTCACATCGGTAACGATCTCGCAACGATGTGTCGCGATAATTTCATGTCGGATCTAGAACATTGTTGACGTGTTGATCGACCCACGCGACCAGCGAATTTTTCGGCTGGCAGATATTTTGCCACGACAAGCGACGCGACAGTGGCACGGTGCGACACGACCATGCATAATTTGCGGGATCATGGGCACGACGTTTGTTGCCAAATCGTGAGTCGGTTTCCAGGCAGGATCAGAATCACATCTCAATGAGCCTTACCGATCTCCATCGTTTTCATGAGGAACTAAGGGCGGCAGTGATTGCGCGCGTTCCTATCTCGTTGGACAGCGGTCGGTTTGCGGGGAAAGCTAGCTTGGCGACTTTAGACAGGCTACAGTCGCAGGTGGATCCTGGGGCCAGTACGCATGAATCCACCGACCCCGCGTTGCAACATTTACCAAATCGCTATCGTGCAGCCCTGGCCGTATTTTCAAAAACGTCGTCGATGCGATCAGTTTTGGATGGCCTATCGGTCGATCGTGTGGCAAGCAAACAGCTTGGTCGAATGGCAGCGTCACCCTACGCCTATTTGTTGGCGATAGTCTTTGTCGCCAGCGTGGGCCTGGTGTTTTATGCAACTGCGATTTCACCGGGTTTCGATAAGTTTCGCGCAGACTTGAAACTACCGCTGCGAATCGACGCTCCCGCCCGAGTCATCCCAGCAGCGTTGTTTTTGACGATCGCGCGAGTGCTTTCATTCGTCTGGCTAATTGGAGTGGCCTGCCTTTTCATTGGTGGGCCGAAGTTTGTTGCGCATTGGTTTGGTGGCAGTCACTTCAAACGCTGCCAAATTCAGTCATCAGTCATTCGAACCACGCAATCTCTTCTGCGACGAGGTGTCGATGTGACAGAAGCGGTCGGTCTCGCTTGCGATCTGGTGGGAGCCAACGCAAGGATGCGTGAAAGAATGTCTAAAGCGATTCAAGCCCGCGCGGCTGACGGCCAAGCCGAGCGTTTGAGCAGCCTGCTAAGCTACTTCGAGTTGTCTGCAAGAAAACGATTGGCTGCGCTGCGTCTCTGGTTTCCCGTTTCCATCGTGACTCTGCTGGGTGGTTTATTGGTGGTCGGCTACTGTGTCGCTCTCTTCATGCCGCTGGTTCATATCATTCGTGACCTTTCGGCACCTGGAACTTGAGAGGGCAGATCTAACCATGTTCGATTCACCCGCGATACCAGATCGTCTGGTCAAAGTTCTGAAACAGCATCAGGCTATTTCTGTGGCGCTCGACGCGGTTGCGGCTGAGAACGTCGGTCGCCCGCGGCAATATTCAAAATTGCTTGCTCGGTATTTTGCTGACGGGCCTGATCCAATGGATGTCATTCGAAGACCCGATGCACTTGCCATTTGTTTGCCACTGCTTCCCAGTAGTGACCAGGCACCCGAAGCGTGGCAAATAGAAGATGGAGTCAACCAAGGCCTGGACCAACTAACCGTGTTTGAACCTCCACGCAAACGATTGCTTTTACAAATCGGTTATCCGCTGCTCGTCTTTTTGATGGCGATTGTCTTGGTAACTGCGTATTTGTTGTTTCTTGTGCCCGTATTTGACGACATGTTCCAGGAGTTCGGGCTGCGTTTAGCACCGGCAACGCAAGCCGTGGTTCAAGCGTCTCGGATGCTTCGTTCCTATGGGATCTTTGTGGTTGGCTTTCTCGCTGCTTGTGCGGCAATCTTCGTGATCATTTTGTTTCTTCCTAAGCAAACAACAGGGCCGGTGTGGTCGGGGCGTCTGCGGATGTTGTTGACCAGCACTAGCGACGCTCTATCGGTTTGGGCTTGGCATGTTGCGATGTTGATCGAGTTTGGTTTTCCGCTTGCTGATGCCATCATCGCTGCGGGCTCAGCGACGAACAAATCGTGGCTGCTGCAAAAGAGTACGCAGTGGGCAGGCGAATCGAGAGCAGGCGACGCTCCGATGCAAAACGATTCAATCGTTGATCGACGCGGATGTCATTTGTTGTCGTATGCAGTAGGAGCAGACTTGCCAGAGGGCAAGACGATTCTTCGGCCAGATTTGTTGCGCGAGGTCGCTTTGGTGTTTCGCGACAAGAGCCAATATCAGTGGAGTTCCGTGCTCGCGTGGCTTTCGCCGTGTCTGATGATGTTAGTGAGCCTATCGATTGGATTCTTCGTTGTGGCGCTCATGTCACCGTTGATCAGTTTGATCGGAGGTTTGACATGAATGATTCTGTGACGCTTCAGCAACATACGCATTTAGAGTCCACCGACGTAACGGCGTTGCGGGCATCGGAACCGACCGAACGCGCGGTGCTGCGAGTATTGGCTATTGCCCACAGGCATCAAATTAGCCCCGTCGAATTATTGGAGAATTTGGCAAAGGATCTGCGTAATCGTAACCAAAGGTCGAAAGTCAAGCAGCTTGCCAGCGCGATTCGATCCGGTGTGCAGATTAGCGAGGCGATTGGCCAGGTTCCCGGTGTGATTCAGCCAACGACCTGCTTGGCGCTTCGACTTTCTAACAACGACGTCTTCCAGAAAAAGGGATCCCGTGGTCAGTTGGCCCAAACGTTTCGTCAGCTCTTAGATGGAGATGAACTCTCGGGCGAAGACTATGCGAATCGCTCGCTTGGAACGAGTTTCTTAGGCACATTTACACGCACGATGTTTTGTCTCTTCTTGATTTCGTTCTTGATGATTTTCGTGATGCCGACGTTCGAGAAAATGTTTGTCGAATTTGGATTGCGGTTGCCGGCCCCCACGCAGTGGCTATTCGTTATTTCCAGCTGGCTAGCTGACTACGGCGCGCTCATTTTCATGATCTTTTTCTGGATTTACGTGATACAAAAGATTTTCAAAACGCCGCGATTCAGGGCGATATTGAGCGAGCGTGGAGGCAGGCTGTTGGCTTGGAGGAAGGTGGTGATGCCTGACGTTGCTCGCTTGCACACTCTGTTGGCGATCGCGATGGAATCTAACGCGATTGAACGAGGAATCGCAACTCTGTCCGTTGAATATCCAAAGCGATCAATTCGATCCAAGTTGGCCCGCGCGAATCAGAAAATCGGGTTGGGCGCTTCGGTATGGTCCGCACTTCGAGAACACGGTTTGCTATCTGCACGCGAAACCAAATCACTTGCCTCGGCTTCATCACCTGAGACTCAGGTTTGGTTACTGCGGTGGTCTGCCAGAGAGCGTCAAGATCGCAAGGCTCGTTGGTCAGGCATTCTTCGCAGGTCGGTCTCAATCTTCATGACCTGTTTGCTTGCTGTGGTTGTTGGCTTCACCAGCGTCGCCGTCTTCATGCCTCTAGTTTCACTCATATCGGGGTTGTCATGACTTTGATTTGTAGATCTGAAAAACAGCCGCTTGCCACATTTGGTGAACCGACCTGGCGACGGCAAGTTGTGCGCAGCGCTTGTTCCGCCTCTCGTGCCGGATACACGATCATTGAGCTCGTTGTCGCCTGTGGTTTGTTGGTGAGTGTGATGAGCATTTCAGGGACGTTGGTCTATCGAACCGATTTGGTTTGGCGCGACACGGCCAAGTATCGAGTTTCGATGAACGAGCTTTCCAATCAGTTGGAAGAACTCACGCAACTTTCACCCGCTGAGCTGGACGCGCGAGTGAACGATTTGAAGTTGTCCAAGCACTGTCGTGAGTTGCTGCCCGAGGCAACTTTGACAGCGGTTTTGGTACAGGACAATCTTGGAAAGCGAATCGATCTGAGTTTGAGCTGGGGAGCCGTTGTTTTGGAAAAGAGAGACGGGGTTGGCAAGGTGGTTCGTCTCTCCGGCTGGGCGTCTGATTTCCGCGAGGATGACGTCTCGAACGATGAATTTGGTAAAGATAAGGATTCTGCATCGTGAAGCGTTCCCATTTCGCACGCAAACACCGCCGCGCATACACGTTGATCGAAATCATGGTCACCATGTCGATCGGAACCGTTGTCATGATGGTTGCCGCTGGATGGATCCATCAATCGATGAAAACGGCGAGTATCATGCGCCAGCGGGAAAGACAGCATCAGTCTTTGTTGAGCCTAGCCGCTAGTCTGCGAGACCATGTTCGACGCAGCGAGTCCATGGTATTGAAGGACGATCGAGAATTGCAGGTTCGTATGACAAACGATGAACAAGTGATTTTTCAAATTAGCGAAGCTTCGGTTCATATGCGGCGCACAAGAGACGGCGAGGTTACCCAAAGCGAGACATTTCGACTGAGTGATCAATGTCGGGCTATATGGGATCGCAGCGAGATGCCGAACTGGATCACGCTGATGGTACGGCGGCAACCTAAGGCTTATGCGCAGCGAGTCGGCGAGGCGAAGCAGATTGATGAAACTGTTTCGGTGCAATCACCCGTTGAGCTGATCGTTCGGACTTCTCCCGTGAGTCAGCAAAAGCGTCTTAACGCGAGGGCAACTCGATGAGTCGGATAACAAAAATGCGAAATCGTCAACCGAGGTCATCAAGTCGACGCTCGGGATCTTTTGTCATCATGGTTTTGGTTTGCATGGTGGTCTCAACCACGATTTTGGTTGGTGTTGCAGCAAGCAGTTTGCGCGCTCGTCGGCAAATGCAAATGGAACTTCAGATGGAACAAACGCGATGGCTATTGCAAGCGAGTGTCCTTCGCGCTAGGGAACAGTGTCTCGATTCTGAAGAGTATGACGGTGAGACGCTGAACATTTCTCCTCCAGTCAGTCAACGTCAGTCCACGACTGTCGTGATCGAGGTGACAAAGTCGACGGCAGAGCAGGCGGACGTGTCTGTTACAGCTATCATTATCGGCGATGGTCCGGCAGGCAAACCAACACAACGAAGTGAACGTTTCACGGTACTGCGATAAGTAAATTCAACGAACCCAACCTAAAGCGAACGTTTTGGAAGATAAGATGATTATTAAAATGGAACATCGCAAACGCGGCTTCACTCTGGTCGAGTTGCTGGTTGTGATTGCGATCATTGGAATTTTGATTGCGATGTTG
>CAYUGI010000082.1:4339-10547 GCA_964444105.1 uncultured Pirellulaceae bacterium | reverse complement strand
GTCCAGTCTGCTCGGGAAGCGGCGCGGCGCATGTCGTGTACGAACAACATGGTTCAACTTGGCATCGCGACGCACAACTTTGAATTCGCCTATGAGCACCTACCTGCGGGGACGATCAACCCAACTGGACCTATTCGGACTGAAGAGAAAGGGCAGCACGTTGGATACTTGGTCGCGTTGCTACCTTATGTTGATCAATCTGGAATTGCGGACAACTTTGATTCGGCGGCGGGAACTTATGCGGCGGTGAATGCACCTGCACGTCAGCAAATCATTGACACTTTTCTGTGTCCATCGTTCCCGGTTGCGTCGAATGTGGATCACTCATCAGGGCATGCAAATTACGCGGGATGCTACAACGACGACGAAGTACCCATTGATGACGACAATAACGGTCTTTTGTTCCGAAATAGCAAGGTGCGTTACAGCGACATTCGCGACGGCAGTTCCAATACAATCTTGATTGGCGAGACAGTGCCTACCGACAGTAGTCTGGGCTGGGCATCCGGTACCCGGGCTACATTACGAAACGTCAGCCAGTGGCAAGGAAGCGTATGGTGGCAAATCAATCAGATGGGATTCAGTGAGCGTGAGGCGACAGAAGTAGGAGGATTCGGGAGCTTGCATCAAGGGGGAGGGAATTTCCTGATGGCATCCGGTGCGGTTGTGTTCTTGACAGAAACGATCGATCCCATCTACTACGCGAATCTCGCCAATCGCGCCGACGGAGCGATGATGGGGAGACAGGATCAGTGGTGAGCGATCGCCCGGACCTTGAATGGTCTCACCACGAAAGCTTACTGACCGAGTTGATCGAAGACGCTTCGTTGTGCTTCGGCTTCCTGTCTGGCCAATTCTTCTCGCTCGTCTTCTTCTGCGACGAGTGAACCGATCGAGAGCGGTTTGATCTCGATGGGTTGGTAGTTTTCAAATGCGGTACTGCGCTCGAAGCCTCGCGCGACGCGGACGGATTCGTCTTGGCCGGTCCACTGCAGCATGTCGCTGGTGCTGTGCCACTGGTTGTCGTCGGCATCGCCGTAGATTTTGGCCACGTCGTCTCCGCCCGCATTGGCGTAGCCAATCACGCTATCGAAACCGCGTGCGCTGACTTTGTAATCTGGTCCGTTGATCATCGATCGATTTGCCGAGACCGTCATGGTGTCGTCTCCGACCGAATCATAGATTTTGGCGGTGTCAGTGCCGCCTGCGTTGGAATAGGCGTACACGGTTTCGAATCCGTAGGCCAAACGGAAGTTGTCCTCGCTGCGGAAACTGGTGAACTGAGGTCGCACGGCTAGCGAATCATCGTCGGTTGAATCATTCAAAAAAGCGCGGTCATCACCACCAGTCGTCGCATGAACATAAACGCGGGGAACACTGGTTACTTCAAACTGAAACCCAACACCCGAGAGTGTGGTTGTATCGGCGTTGGAACGCAGCGTGTCATCACCCGCCGAATCGTACAGTGTTGCCCGGTCGCGTCCGCCACCGCCGTCGAAGGCGATGTTCTCGAACCCGCGCAGTTCGATCTCAAAGTCGTTTGTGCTGAGCCGGCTGAAGACAGCGTCACCGTCTGCGTTTTGCCCAGCCTGGTGAGCCACTAGTCGCTCGGACTGCTGCGAACCGATGATTTGGATCGAGTCTGCGCCGCTACCGACATCGATCACGAGTGGGTTGCCAGAAGGGTCTTGCTGTAGCGTGTAGGACTGATCGCCAACTCGCATCACAATACCGTCGGACAAGTCCAGCACGATCGATTCGGATTCACTGGATCCATTAAAGCGATCAAGTGGTTCATTCGTGGTCGTGTCAGTGGATGATCCATCCCCGATCGCTGTGGCTAGGTCGATGGTATGAAAGACGTCGCCGCTGATCGGATCCACTTGCGAACGTGCTGAACCGTATAGTCGAGCCAAGACGTCTTCGGCGGTGGGTTCCAATCCTTCGTTGATCATGGCTTGGCGAACCAATACCGATGCACCCGCAGCTTGGGGTGTCGCCATGCTGGTTCCGTCTAGCGAAGCGAAGTCATCGTTCTTGCCGTCCCAACCAAACACATGATCGGGAACGCTGCTGCGAACTGCTTCGCCGTTTGTTGCCAACACTCCGTCTTCACGTTGTGCGAAGTCGCTGAGCGATCCGTTGTCATCGACGCTACTGATCGCAACGACGGATGGATCGGAAGCCGGGAAAAGCACTTCGTTATCACCGGATGCTTGATCGGTGCCGAAGAAGTTGCCGGATGCGGCGAAGACGAGGATGTTGTCGTCGCGAAGTTGTTGCAGTTCGTCGGCTAGCATCGATTCGGCGTCCGCGCGGTTGGCGTCACTTAGCGCCGCCCCGACCGAAAGATTGACCGTCGTGATCGGTGATTCGAAGGAATCTTGATTGTCATGAACCCACTGAAGGGCTGATTCGATCCACTCCAGTTCGCCCGCTCCGTTGTCGTCGAAGACACGCAGCGCGACTAAATCAGCACCCGGTGCGACTCCTTGAAAGCCATCGGTGTCGCCACCAAGCAATCCTGCAACATGCGTTCCATGAAAACCGGTCGGGCCATCATCGTTGGGGTCGGCATCGTTTTCTGCAAAGTCCCAGCCGCCGACCACTCGGTAGCCCGGGCCGAAACCTCCGCCAAACGCTTCGTGTTGCCAGCCGATTCCGCTATCGATGACCGCAACGGTTTGACCACTGCCATCGATACCAGTCGACTCGCGAACATCGGCGGCTTGATCCAGCAAACTGGTTGGGTTGGCATCGGCTGCGTCCGCGGGGCCGTCAACGGATTGAACATCCATGACGTCCAGTAGCATGTCTGCGGCCAAACTTGCCGATAGTGCTAATCGCGGTTCGCATGATTCGATCGACGAAGCTTCCGCATCGATGCTAGCAAGCAAATCGGAGAGCCGGCGTCGTGGTTTTGGCGAATTAGTTGTGCGAAGAGCCATGCTTTTGTTCCCGTACGAAATGATGACGGTTGGCCGAAATAACAAGGGCACTCCCATCACTGCAAAGCTAGGTCGCATATTCAGCCATGTTCCGTACAACCGGAATAAACCGAGGACGAGTTGATTCAATTCGCCAAGGGAGACGACAGAACTGTAGAAGTCCTCAAATTCGCACCCCCAGCGCGCGGTTGGATGCTGCAATCGATGCTGATGCGTTGGGAAACCTAAGGTGATCCTTCGATGCCCTTACTGAAACTTTGGAACACGATTCGCGGCAATTCCCCGGCAAAACCGGCTGAGGGCACTGCTGGGCAGTCGGCTAAATCATCCAGCGGCGCGAAATTGGCCGCTGCCAAAGCTGCCCCGGAAACGCCAACGCTAAGCCTCTTGGATCGTTTTGGCGGTGGACCACACGCAGCGATTTGCAAGTTGGTCCGCAAAAGTGGCGCGACGACTGTGTTGGAGATCGGTGTGGGGAACGGCGAGCGAGCCTTGGCCATGACGGCGGCTCTGGCTGACGCTCAAAGCGGCGATACGTCTGGGAGATCGGTTCGCTACATCGCGATTGATATGTTCGAGATGGCTGACGGCCCGATCACTCTGAAAGACTTCCACAAGCGAGTTCGCGGGCAAGGCGTCCAGCCAACGCTTGTGCCAATGGATGTTTGTGGCGGTCTGAACCGCGTTTCAAGCACCATCGGAGCGGTGGATATGATCTTTCTCGCTGAACCGAACGAGCAAATCGAACTGCCGCAGATCAATTCGCTCTTGCGAAAAATCAGTGCTGATCACACATTGATCTATCAGTTGCAGGGTGATCAGTGGCAAAAATTGGATTTGGATCGCGACGCAAATGACGTTGTTTCAGTTGCCCGCCGTGCCGCGTAAGGGTGATTGATATTGCTTAGGAGTCGTTGCGGATTACCAGATTAGCTAGCAGAGAGTGGAGCTGTCATTTCACCAGATTGAATGTGCTTGCCAATTTGCATACGCAGCTTATTTTGATCACTCGAAGACGGTCAAAACGTTTCTGTTTTCCGGCTTCCGTGGTTAATGCGGGCAAGGTTTTTTTCAACTAGGGCCGACCACATGAGTCGAGCGTGCTTCGGAATTCCTATTTCCGCCGAAGCATGCCGGCTCTTTTCTAAAGAACACACGAGTTACGTCTATGTGCGGTATTGTTGGGTATGTTGGTGGTGAAGATGCCGGAGCGTTTTTGCTCAATGGCTTGCGTCGGTTGGAGTACCGCGGCTACGACAGTGCTGGTGTTGCTGTGCACGGCGGGAAGGACATCAGTATTACTCGTAGCGTTGGACGCATTGATGCGCTCGCAGGTGAACTTGGCGAAACGCCTCCTGCGGGAAATCTAGGCATCGGCCACACACGCTGGGCAACGCATGGTCCGGCTACCTACGAGAACGCTCACCCCCACATCGGCGGTGATGGCGAAGTGGTCTTGGTTCACAACGGGGTGATTGAGAACTTTCAGCTTCTGAAAGACGAGTTGATCACTAAGGGTTACGCCTTCCAGTCCGAGACAGACAGTGAAGTCGTTGCACACTTGGTTGCTGAGGGCCTGAAGAAAACGCCGGAGGACAAAGAGCAGCCAAACATGCGGTACGTGACTGCAGTCCAGTGGGCGGTTGCTCAGCTTCGAGGAACGTACGGTTTGGCGATCGCGTTTCGCGAAAAGCCGAACATGATCATCGCCGCTCGTTTCGGCAGCCCGCTTGTGATCGGCGTCGGTCGTGGTGAGTATTTTCTGGCCAGCGATGCGACGCCATTGATTGGCAGCACCGAGCGAATCGTCTACATGGCTGACCATCAGTTGGCCGTGTTGACGCCCGAAGGCTTCTCCGTTTTGCATCGTGATTCGGGAAAAGTCCGCGTCGATATTCGACCACTGGAAACGGAAAGCAACGAAGTCTCGCTTGAAGGCTTCGACCACTACATGCTGAAAGAGATTTACGAGCAACCTGAGTCGATCCGCAATGCGATGCGCGGCCGCCTTGATGAACAAGATGCGACAGCTGTTTTTGGCGGTTTGAATTTAACCCCTCAGCAATTGCGTGGCGTCGAGAAAATCATTCTGACGGGTTGCGGAACCAGTTGGCACTCCGCCTTGGTCGGTGAGTACTTGATCGAGGAACTCGCACGCATTCCAGTGAGTGTCGAGTACGCCAGTGAGCTGCGGTATCGCAACCCGCCGATCGACAACAACACGTTGGTATTTGGAATCACGCAAAGTGGTGAAACCGCGGATACGTTGGCGGCGCTTCGCGAAACGAAACGCAAAGGTCACCGAACATTGGCGATTTGTAACGTCGTGGCTAGCTCGATTGCTCAAGCAGCTGATGGCGGTGTGTACCTACACGCAGGTCCTGAGATTGGCGTTGCCAGTACGAAGGCATACACATCGCAGTGCTGTGTGCTGGCGATGTTGGCGTTGTACTTTGGACGGATGCGTCACTTGAGTTACGAGGGCGGCAAACGCATCATCGAAGAATTGCACCAGTTGCCAGGCGCGGTCCAGCAAGCGCTGACCTGTGACGTGCAGGTTCGTGATGTGGCTCAGAAGTACAAAGACGTTAACAATGTTTTGTACCTTGGTCGTCAATTCAATTTCCCGACGGCTTTGGAAGGTGCCTTGAAGCTGAAGGAAATCAGCTACATCCACGCCGAAGGCTACCCGGCGGCAGAGATGAAGCACGGACCGATTGCGCTAGTGGATGAGCATACGCCAAGTGTCTTTATCGTGCCTCACGGAACCACGTACGACAAAGTGATGGCAAATATGGAAGAGGTGAAGGCTCGGGGCGGGCCTGTGATCGCCATTGCTAGCCACGAAGACCCTCAAATCGCCTCGATCGCTGACGATGTGATCCGTGTTCCTCAAGTGCCTGAGATCCTGCAACCGATAGTAACCGTAGTACCGTTACAGCTGCTTTCGTACCATATTGCCCTTCTGCGGGGCTGCGATGTGGATAAACCACGGAACTTAGCGAAAAGTGTGACCGTCGAATAGGAAACACTTGCCTTGGGCGGAAATCGAACTAATTGTTAGATCCTCGTTCTTTTTCCCCACTTTTCCACCGATATCAAAACGAGCCCTTCGCGATGAAAAACGCCGGCCTTTCCTACAACTCACGTAAAGCCCTGATGATCAACATTGGGGAGTCCGCTGGCGAAGAAATCGCGAATTTGATCTCTCAGATGGCAGCCGAAATCGAAGAGCTTCGCCGCACCAAGGTCAGCGTGAC
>CAYUGI010000082.1:0-4239 GCA_964444105.1 uncultured Pirellulaceae bacterium | reverse complement strand
TCTCTCAGATGGCAGCCGAAATCGAAGAGCTTCGCCGCACCAAGGTCAGCGTGACCCGCATCGTTCCAGGCGCGGTTGCCGAGACTCGCGAGTACATCGAAGAGCCTGTTTAGCTCCAACAGCCGTGGGGCGAAGGACCGCACCGCCCACGCTCGAGTGAACCTTCTGCCAGCCGCGCACCTCTGCTGACGTGTGCGGCCTTTTTCTTGGCACAGGCATTTCCCGATGGTATTTGCCTGCCCGAATCTCGGCTAAGCCGTTGACATTTTGGGCTTCAGAGTTGACAGTGGCCGCAAAGAATTCGATTACCTTTGCACCATAAACTCCATGTCAGCGAACGAAAATCAACCTCGCAACATGCTCGACAAAATCTGGGACGAGCATGTAGTCCACGCCCCTGATTCTGGCCCGGCTGTCCTTTACATTGATTTGCACCTGGTCCATGAAGTGACCAGCCCGCAAGCCTTCGAAGGTCTCCGTCTTGCCGGTCGCCCTGTCAGACAGCCATCGCGAACGTTAGCGACTCCCGATCACAATGTGCCCACATCGGATCGTAGCCTACCGATCGCCGATCCGATCAGCCGCAAGCAGATTGAAACACTGCGCGAAAATTGCGCTGAATTCGGCGTTCAACTCTTTGACATTGGTGATGTTCGGCAAGGTATCGTCCACGTCATCGGTCCCGAAAATGGCTACACACAGCCCGGCATGACCATCGTTTGTGGTGATTCGCATACCGCAACCCACGGTGCGTTTGGCTCGCTGGCATTCGGTATCGGAACCAGCGAAGTCGAACATGTGTTGGCTACGCAGACACTGCTGCAATTCAAGCCAAAGACATTTGAACTTCGTGTGGACGGTGAGTTGTCCAAAGGCGTCACAGCCAAAGACATGATCCTGTACTTGATCGGTCAAATCGGAACGGCCGGCGGCACCGGCTATGTTTTGGAATACACCGGTGACTGCGTGCGTGCTCTATCGATGGAAGAACGCATGACGGTTTGCAACATGTCGATCGAAGCTGGCGCACGTGCTGGGATGATCGCACCAGACCAGATCACATTTGACTACTTGCGTGATAAGCCCGAGTCGCCAAAAGACTTCGACGCGGCAGTCGCTCGTTGGAAACAGCTTCCCAGTGACGAGGGTGCAACCTACGATCGGTCAAATGTTTATCAAGGCAAAGACATCGAGCCGCAGGTGACTTGGGGGACTAACCCAGGCCAAGTTCTGAGTGTGACAGCGTCGACACCCAAACCGTCTGACTTCAGCGATGCGACGGATCAAAAGACAACGCAGGATTCGTTGGATTACATGGATCTGAAAGCTGGCACGCCGATCCAAGACGTTTCGATTGATCGCGTCTTCATTGGATCGTGTACGAATGCACGAATCGAAGACTTGCGTGCCGCAGCCGCGGTCGTCAAAGGGCATCATGTTTCCGGTGATGTCAATGCGATGGTTGTTCCCGGCAGCGGTAAGGTGAAAGAACACGCCGAGCGCGAAGGTTTGGATAAAGTGTTCAAAGAAGCCGGATTCGATTGGCGTGAAGCTGGTTGCAGCATGTGTTTGGCGATGAACCCAGACAAGCTGGCTCCTGGTGAACGTTGTGCAAGTACAAGCAACCGGAACTTCGAAGGTCGCCAAGGTAAAGGTGGCCGAACTCACTTGGTCAGTCCCGCGATGGCCGCCGCCGCTGCTGTTCAGGGACACTTTGTTGATATTCGTGGCTGGGATTACAAAGCCTAGTTCAACGAACTTCATTCTCCCTTTGGGAGAGTCGAGCCTTAGCGAGGAGAGGGCAATGCGCTTGGCGATTAGTAAAAGTTCGGGCGCTCGCACAACCCCCACCCGGGCCGCTACTGCGTCCGCCCCTCCCGCGAGCGGGAGGGTAAACTTGATTAGAAATCTTGTTACACGTTTTCTGTAGCCTCCATTACATCTAACAGCTCATTCCACCCGCACTCTCATGAAAGCTTTCACTGTTCACTCAGGCGTCGTCGCAACGATGAACCGCGCCAACGTCGACACCGACCAAATCATTCCCAAGCAATTCCTAAAACGAATTGAACGAACAGGCTTCGGGCAATTTCTGTTCTACGATTGGCGTTTTCAAGACGACGGAACGACTCCGAATCCCGAATTCGAGTTGAATCAAGAAGTTGTCAAGGAAGCGTCGATTCTTGTTGCCCGGCAGAACTTCGGTAGCGGCAGCAGTCGTGAGCACGCGGTTTGGGCTTTGGATGATTACGGTTTTCGCAGCGTGATCGCACCTTCGTTCGCGGACATTTTCTACAACAACTGTTTCAAGAACGGCGTGCTACCGATCGTGCTGGCCGATGCAGATATCGACGAGCTTTTCAAACGAGGCGAGACGGCTGGATATAGCCTGACCGTTGATTTGGAAAACCAAGTCGTTCGCGACGAGAGTGGATTTGAGCGTTCGTTTGAAGTCGATCCAAGTCGCCGCGAAAACATGCTGCAGGGATTAGACGATATCGCGCAGACACTACTCGTCGAAGAGAAGATTTCGGCATACGAAGCAGCACGTACTTGGTAGCACTTGGGTGATAACGGGCTACCGATTCAGCCACGCCTTGGCGAATCTGCCGCCAACATCCAAGGTTCCAGCGGCGTCAAAGTGTGCTGGATTGGCAGTTGTCGCGCCGTCTGTATCGACATAGATGGCCAGTTGCGTTTTTGCTGCCAACGATTTCTGAGCAGCGATGATCTGCGGAACAAACTTGTTCTTGCCATGGCTGAACTGCGTGTTGATACCCAGCAAGGCTACCATGCCGGGAGCGTCGATCGCTTTTCTTAGAGTGTCCAACATCTCAGTTAGATTTTCTTCGTAGCTTGGTGCCCTTGCGGCGTTTGCATCGCTTTCGCCCTGCACCCAGACCAACGCCCGAGCAGTCGGCTGCCAGCCTCGATTCTTCAGTTCGTCGACGGCGCGACCGTATTCCTGAATCAACGATCGAAAGCAAGCCCCATGGCTATTGCGCCAATCAACTTCGTTTGATTGAATTCCGGTTGGTTCCCAGTC
The DNA here is from genome assembly GCA_964444105.1 of uncultured Pirellulaceae bacterium. Taxonomy (GTDB): domain Bacteria; phylum Planctomycetota; class Planctomycetia; order Pirellulales; family Pirellulaceae; genus K23-9. Next base: position 1,193 of record CAYUGI010000082.1, on the reverse strand, counting down.
ACCTTCGACATGCGTTCCACTGAACGCGACCTTCACAATGGCAACGCGGGTTTTCTGTTCCGCAGCGACACGCCGGGCAAAGCCGACTTCGGGACCGAATCCGCCATCGACGTGGGTGTAATTTCCCCATTGCCGTGTCGAGTTGCTGCGAGGCAAGATCGGTTCGCCTTTTGGCTGGGCTTGTAGATTTTGCCATCCATTGCTGATCGAATCGTGTTTGTCTGGTGGCGGATCACCGGTTCGCCACCAGAGCAGGATTTTGTCGTCGATAGCTTCGTATTTCAGCTCCGGCGCGGGTGCATCAGCACCTACCGCATTGGATTGGCCGGCGACGATGAACACGTCAATCGGCTGGCCAGCGAAGAGGTATCCGTCCCACGATGAAAGCGACGCGAATACGATCGTAGGGACTAAAAGAGATTTCCAAATCATGGTGATTCGCCTGGAGAAGGTGCTTCGACTTGAAATCTCAAATCTGGCATTTCAAATTCCCTCCGGCAACCTATCCGACACGGGGAAAAGGTCAACGAAAAAATCAACGTGACGTCCCAGCTGGGTCGGCAAACTCGGATCGCAGCGGGATGCGAAGGGCGAGTCTACCCCGGGACGTCATCGTTGATAAATCGTTAATGCTTGGCTTGATTTGCCTAGCGTCGTGTCGTTGCGCGTCGCGGCTGTGCTGCGATTTGCATGTGACCAAACAAAGTTTGTTCGCGGCGGACAAGATAAAACTTCGCCCTTGATCCGCGTTGCATGTCGGGGTGTTCCAAGATGCCTTGCAAGTCGTCCAGGGTGGCGGTCTGCCATCCGTGAATTCCCAACATCACATCACCTACTTGAATGCCCTGTTCGGCTGCGGCCGAACCGCGGCGTACCGCAGTGACGTACAGTCCGCCCTGGTGGTTTGCACCCATGCGAGTATTCAAGCGTTTCATGGCGGTCGGGCTAACCGCTTTGGCTTTCACACCGATCACAGCCCAGGCCAGATCCGCGAAGGATCCCGTGAAAGGACGAGCAGCGGCTTGCGTGGCCATTTGCATGTCCAGTCTCTTTCCATTGCGTTCGATACTCAGCGGAATCGATTCGCCCGGTTTGGCGTGAAGCAACGCCAGCGAGTAATCGAGTCGGTCATCGACCGGTTGCGAACCAACGCGGACCACGCGGTCACCCGGCTTCAATCCCTCCCGTGCGGC
>CAYUGI010000081.1:7327-23898 GCA_964444105.1 uncultured Pirellulaceae bacterium | reverse complement strand
GCATGGACGCCACGTTCTCGATTTCTGGCAAGCGGAATCCAAGACGCCCACTCCGCTGGTCATGGTGATTCATGGCGGAGGCTGGAACGGCGGAAGCAAAGAACGACTCGATCGCTTTGCCGATACACAGGCGCTCTTGAACGCGGGGATTTCGGTTACCGCCATCAACTACCGTTTGATGAAACACTCACAAAAGGTAGTGCCTCCAGTGAAGGCACCGCTGCATGATGCCGCTCGAGCCCTTCAGTTTCTGCGCAGCAAGGCGGGCGAGTGGAACATCGACAAGCAGCGCATCGGTGCCGCGGGTGGTTCGGCAGGTGCCTGTTCAAGCCTATGGCTGACTTACCACGATGATTTGGCGGATCCAAAAAGCAAGGATCCCGTCGCTCGCGAGTCTACGCGGCTTTGGTGTGCTGCCGTCGTCGCGCCCCAGACCACGTTGGACCCCAAGCAGATGAAAACTTGGACGCCCAACAGTCGCTACGGAGGACATGCATTTGGCAAAAAGAACTTCGCCGAATTCCTCGCCGACAGAGATAACATCGCGTCGTGGATCGACGAATATTCTCCGTACGCTCTGGTAAGTAAAGACGATCCGCCAGTTGGTCTGTTCTACAGAAGCCCTCCGGCCATGGGACAGACGCAAAAAGATCCAACTCACACTGCCAACTTCGGCGTGGGCCTACAGAAGCACTGCAAGACGATCGGCGTTGCCTGTGACGTGGTCTACCCCGGTGCTAACGAGGTCAAGCATCAAACTCCGACGGAATTTCATATTGCAACCCTCAAGCAAGATGAAAAGCCGTGAGCTGAAACACATTTTCTTCTCCCGCACGTAGACCCGCAAAAGCAGTGATCACTGTAGGATAGCCATTTGAGTAGTTTCGATTGGGCCGATTATTGAAGTAGTAACCGCGGGCCCATCGGCGGACGATCTCGCGGTGAAATGTCAGGAAGCAACCAAACGTGAACGCTGAGTCAATCGATCCCGAATCTCTCGCCCCCGCCGTGCCTACGCCAGGCGGGCCGCTAGAGGATCATCACTATCAAGAAATGGAACGCGCAGCGGAACGTGCACGGCCAGTTCGTCGGGCCGCGCGAGTGGCTGCTTTCAATGGGTGGACGACTGCCATTTTCGCAGTTCTCTCAATACCGTTTGCTTTCTCGGGATTGGTTGCACTGTTGATCGCAGTGGGGCTGTCGGTTGTTGCCTTCATGGAGTTTCGCGGACGCAGAGGGTTGTTGAAATTCGATCCCAAGGCGGCCACCCAACTTGGGTGGAATCAAACCGGATTTATGGTGCTGATCGTTGCTTACTGCGGGTGGATGCTGTTGGGAGGAGCGCCTGACATTTCAGAAAGGCCCGAGGTATCTCAGCTACTCGGCGCTGAAGGACGAGCTCTTTACAAAACGATTGTCATCGCAGTTTATGGAACCGTCATCGCGCTGACCGTCGTCTTCCAAGGAGGCAACGCGATCTATTACTTCACGCGACGAAAACACGTCGAAGCCTATCTGCAACAAACACCTCAATGGGTCCAAGATTTTCGACGATCGAATAGAATCTGAGACTAGCGATTCTAAAGATACGGTTCCTGAAACATAGGCATTCTGAAAGAACAACAAGTTGTCCATCCTTCTGGAAGTTTGCGTCGATTCATTCGCTTCCGCCGCAGCAGCGAAAGCTGGTGGAGCGGATCGGCTGGAAGTTTGCAATGCGCTGGCTTCCGAAGGAACGACACCCAGTTTTGGCTTCGTAGAACAATGCGTCGCCGATCTGCAAATGCCCGTCATGATGATGATTCGCCCGCATGACGGCGGCTTCGTGTACGACAACGATCACGTCAACACGATGCTGCGGAATATCAAGATCGCGAAGTCGATCGGCGTGCAGGGAATCGTCTTTGGAGCGTTGACACCGGAGAAGACGATCGATCGAGAAACCTGCCAACGTCTCATTGAAGCGGCAGGATCTGTGGAAACGACCTTTCATCGAGCATTCGACATCGTGCCAGATCCGCTTAGATCGTTGGCAGAACTTGAAGCGTTTGGATTCGACCGAGTTCTCACGTCGGGCCAGCAAACGACAGCGATTGCCGGTGCGAATCTGATACGCAAATTGGTTGCAGAAGCATCTGTCTTGAAAGTGGTCGCAGGTGCAGGCGTTAATGCACAGAATGTTTGCCAATTGATCGAACAGACCGGCGTGCAGGAAGTGCATGCCAGCGCCAGCGTTCCAGCGATGGACGCGCAAACAAGCAGAACGGTTTCGTTCGGGCCAAAACGCCGATTGACCTGTGCCGACAAAGTCCAAGCCATCAAGGACGCGATTGCGAGAACGTTTTAGTTGTCATCGATCTCGGGTTGCCGGGCATTAGTGCCAGCAAACTCGCTTCACCCTCCCCCTACGCAACGCCGTAGCGGACTCAAATGCTTCGACGTGCCTGCATATTGAGTTTACTCTCCCCTTGGGAGAGTCGAGCCTTAGCGAGGAGAGGGCCAATCCGGATCGCCGGCGACAATTGTTTCCAACACGAATTGCCCTCCCCGGCCGCTACTGCGTCCGACCCTCCCGCGAGCGAGAGGGTAAAGGAAAGTACCGGAAATCATTGACTTGCTTAATTCAACGCACATACCGCAGGCCATCGCGCATCCGTCGACAAGCTACTTCGCACCCACAACCGACGGATCCGGGTTACGTAAATTGTCTTGCCATTCTTGCGACTGAACTCTTACGTCACTGTCGTCATTGTACTGATCGCGAAGTCGCTCCAGCTCCACCTTCATCTCCGCCACTTTCTCGGCGTACTTTGGATTGTTGTACTCGTTGGTCAGTTCGTCGGGATCGTTGACGAGATCGTAAAACTCCCATTCGTCGAACTGATAAAACCGCATCAACTTGTATTCCTGACTACGAACGCCATAGTGCCGCGGCACCATGTGAACGCTGGGGTATTCGTAGTAGTGGTAGTACACGCTCTTTCGCCAATCGTCAGGTTGCTCGCCTTTCAATAGCGGCACCAACGAAACACCTTGCATGTCGCCTGGAATCGGAGCACCAGCCATTTCCAAGAAAGTTTCGGCGTAATCCAAGTTCTGCACGAGGTCTTGGTTGTAGGAACCGGGCTTCGTTACCCCGGGCCATTTGACGACCAAAGGCATCTTCATCGATTCATCGTACATCCATCGTTTGTCAAACCAGCCGTGATCGCCGACATAGAAACCTTGGTCAGACGAATAAACCACAACCGTGTTCTCGGCAAGGTTCAGTTCATCCAATGTTTCCATCAGCGTGCCGACACTCTCATCGACTCCCTTGATGCAGCGCAGATAGTTCTTGGCATAGCGTTGATACTTCCATCGCACCAATGCATCGGCGGTCAAGTTCGCTTCGTGAAAGGCAGTGTCTCGTGGAGCGTAAGCTAATCGCCACGTTTCCAACTGCTTAGGGCTCATCCGCTGCATGTTTCGCCAAGCGGACTTGTCGTACCGTCCCTTGAACGCGTCGCCATTGAAGCTGGGGACCAAATCGACGAACAAGTCAAAGTTCAGATGCATGTGCCGATCGATTTCTAGCTCTTGAAAACGTGCGGGCGGCGCATTGTCGTGCCACTTGTCAAACAGCGTGTTCGGCTCAGGCAGGTCAATGTCTTCGTAAAGATCCAGGTGACGCGGAGCTGGCATCCAGTTGCGATGCGGCGCCTTGTGCTGAACCATCAACATGAACGGCTTCCCTGACTGACGCCCTTTCTTCAGCCACTCGACAGCCAGATCAGTCACGACGTCCGTGCAATGTCCCTCGATTCGTTTCTTGCCGTCGGGTGTGATCATGTCAGGGTTGTAATACAGCCCTTGGCCTGGCAGCACCTTCCAATCGTCAAAGCCTTGCGGCTTTCCTTTTAGGTGACTTTTGCCATAAATCGCCGTCGTGTAACCGGCCTTCTGTAATAGCTTGGGGAACGTTTGCTGGTTCCAATCAAAGGAGTTGCCATTGTTCATGAATCCGTTCTTGTGGCTGTGCATCCCCGTCTGAATCACAGCACGGCTAGGACCGCAAATCGAGTTGGTGCAGAAGCTGTTCTCGAACACGATGCCTTGAGACGCCAGGATGTCGATATTGGGAGTCGGATCGACGCTTTTCAACCAGCCGTTGTACGCACCAATCGCATGCGGTGCATGATCATCACTGAAGACAAACAGAATATTGGGACGCTGATCATTTGCTTCGTCTGCGAAGAGCGTTGAGCTGACAAAGAGAACGGCCAAAAGCGATAGAAAGTTCTTTAGCGTTCGCATATCGATCGGTAGATTGAGGAATTGACTTATTTCCGCAACATCCTAAGCCGATCGTGGCGCGCGGACAACATAATTCGACTGTTTCGCAACGGGCCCGATTCGCAGCATCCAGTTGGGTTCGATTCGCACTCACTTCAGGTTCGCCGCTCAAACCACGTTGACCTTGATACAAACTACGTTCTGCCGTTTTCTTCCGCCATCTCACCAAACTTTGCAATCTGAGCGGCAGATGCTGACGCCGAGCCAGATAAGATACCAGTCATCAACCGTGCACCCAGGAAACGACTTATGCTGGACCGTAGATCGCTGCTCGCCTCATTTGGTGGAGCCCTCTCGCTCCCGATGTTGGAGTCAGATGCCAAAGCTGCCTCGCCAGCACCGAATTCGCCGTCATCGAATTCGACTGCAAAACGATTTCTGATTGTCGGTAATCCGTTCGGTGCTCACCCGGAGCACTTCTTCCCGAAGGAATTCGGCAAGGACTTTCGATTCCCCAAAACACTCAGCTCGCTTGAATGGTTGCGTGACCGCGTGACGGTTCTTTCGCACACCGACCACAATATGAAAAGCGGTCACGGCCGCGAAGTCGCGTTTTTGAGCGGCGTCCTACCGGAGACGAGTGCTTCGTTTCCGGAGAAAAACATGTCCATCGACCAAATCGTCGCGCGACGCACTTCGTCCGAAACGCGGTTTGCCTCTGTCAACGCGTCGCTGGAACGCAGTATTCGTTTGAGCTGGAACGCGAATGGCGTGGACATCAAGCCGTTCACCGACGCGCGACGGATGTACGACCATCTGTTCATGAATTTGACGAAAGAGGAAAGACAGAAACGAAGAGAACTGTTGAAACGAAACGGCAGTGTTCTGGACGCTGTTCGCGATCAGTTTTCGGGCGTCCGCAGTCGTGCATCCAAAAACGATCAAGTACGCCTGGACTTGTACGCCAGCTCGCTCCGTGATCTGGAAAAAAACTTGGTCAATCGTGAGCAGTGGGTGGATCGCGACAAACCTAAGTTCGACATCGACGGCTACTTCGAGGGCAGCGAGATCACGATCGAGAATCGCTACAACTCGGTGTTTGATATGGTGGCCTATGCATTCCAAACCGACCTGACGCGAGTCGCGACGATTGGATTTTCTCCGGAACTGAAGTACACCGACGTCAAAGGTGTCACGCGCGGCTATCACGCGTGCACTCATAACGGGAAAGCACATGACACTGTTTCCGAGTTGGTCGCGATCGAATCGTTCCAAGTTGCTCAGCTGGCGAAGTGTTTGAAAAAGCTGGATGAGATTCCCGAACCCAATGCGGAAGGCAGCATGCTGGATCACACGGTCGTGCTGTTCGGTAGCGGAATGGGTTACGGAGGCACGCACAGCAATCGCAATCTACCGATTCTTGTCGCTGGCGGCGGGTTGAAGCATTGCGGACATGTAGACGCGCGGGATTCGAGCGGAGAAAACATGCCGCTTTGCAACCTTTACCTCACGCTTCTCAGGCAGTTTGGTTTGGAGTACGACCAGTTCAACCAAAGCTCAGGCTCGTTCGACTTTGAGACAGGCAAGGCCTAAGAACGACACATGAAAAATCTAAATTTCCTGCTGTTCGCTGGCCTTGCCGCATCCGTCTCAACGACTTGCTTCGCCGAACTACCCTTGGTCAGGCAACACTGTGGTAAGTGCCATACGGGCCGCAAACCCAAAGGCGACTTCAGCCTTCATGATTTGGGCAATGCGCCCAGCGATGACAGTTCCGAATTCTGGGTCAACAGCCTGGAACGCATTCGCGCAGGCGAAATGCCCCCCGCCAAACACAATCAGATGACGGCGGATGAACAATCACGTATCGAAGCGTTTCTGCGTTCGCAGATCACGCTGTACGAAGAAAAGACGCAGCGACCAACGCATGTGCCGCCTCGTCGCTTGAACAACCGCGAATTCGAGAACAGCATTCGCGACGTCTTGTTGATCGAGGACATTGGCACGCATCAACCAACGGCGATGTTGCTTGGTGACACGCTTCACGATGGGTTCGATACGCACTGCGACACGCTCAGTCTGAGCGAGCATCACCTTGACCAGTACATTGTCGCGGTACGCAGCATTCTGGACGCCATCATTTTTTCTGGTCCCCAACCGGCGTCCAAGCGATACGAAATCTCCTCGAGTCGTTTGCGAGTCACCGACCGGTCACACCGCAAACGGGAAGAGAAGGCGAATCGTACCGTAGAGAGCATCGATATCCTAGATATCCGAAAGCACGCGTATTTTGACGGATTCGAGACGGTTCCCACCTCGGGTCGTTACCACATCACTTTACGTGCTCAGGCGATGGACCGGCATGTTTACGATCAAGAAAGGACCGGCATCTACGACGACGATCCGATTCGTCTTCGAGCACACATGGGCGATCGCACGAAGGACTTCGATCTACCTGAGGACAGCGTCGCAGAGATTGAATTGAATGAATGGCTTGCCGCAGGAACCAGTCTGCAATTCTCTTTTCCAACCGATGGGCTGCGTCTGGTGGGCAACGGCAATTTTAAGTTTCAATATCGAATCGCCCACGACTTTATCAAAACGAACCGACCAAAACTCTACCAGCGGGTCATCACCGAAGAGGTACCCAAGGCAAAGTCGCGAAGTGACAGCCCAAGCCATTGGGTGCATTGGACCAAATACTGGCAAGGGCCTCGACCTCGTCTGTATAACGCGACCGTCGAAGGACCACTGTACGATTCGTGGCCTCCCAAGCGACAGATCGCGTTACTGGGCGAAAATCCTCGTGTGAACCATGCAACCGCGATACTGAAACCCATTGCACAACGCGCGTGGCGTCGGCCAGTGGCGGACAAAGAACTCGATTCAATCGTGAATTTGGTTCAGACGCAAGCGAAGGAACTGGGAGACGTCGAGGCTTTGAAGGAGGGGATCATCGCGATCCTTGTTTCTCCTTCTTTCTTGATGATCAATCCGGAAGACGCGACACCGGCATCGCGTTTTTCGACTCGGCTCAGCTATCTCCTGGGAAGTTCGACCCCGGATGCGGATCTTATCACGAGCGTGAACGATGGCGAGCTGGCTGATTTTGCATCCATCAAAGAGGAACTGCAGGCGAGAATTCAAAGCGGTCGTGCTGACGATTTCCTCCGCGAGTTTCCCTACGGTTGGCTGCAGCTTGATCGCATCAACTTCATGGCTCCCGATATCGACCGCTATCCGTTGTACGAAAAAAAGGCGGTCAACGAAGACATGGTGAACGAAGTGTTAGCATTCTTTCGCCACGCCGTCGCGGAAAACCGTCCCGTGCCTGAGCTACTGACCGCTGACTATTCATTCATCAACGCTGATCTTGCAAAGGTCTACGGCGTTGAGGACGTACCCAGCGATTCTGTTCACCGTAAGTACGTCTTCCGTGATGGTCGGCGCGGAGGCTTCCTTGGCATGGGAGCGTTTTTGACATTAACGGCGGACACGCTCAGTACATCACCGATTCACCGCGCGGTCTACGTGATGGAGAACTTCATGGGCATCCATCCTGCTCCACCGCCGGCGGATGTTGAGATCAAAGAGCCCGATGTTCGCTCAGCGCGAACCATTCGCGAAGTGCTGCAGGCACACCAAAGTGACGCGACGTGTGCGGCATGTCATCAGAACATCGATCCGTTTGGCTACGCATTCGAGAACTTCGACCCAATTGGCGCGTGGCGTGAAGAATACGCCGTTGCTTTACAACCGACGTCGGCCGCAGACACTAACGCAGGCTCTGGCAAAGACAACGGTGCGAAGGGCAAGAATCGCAAAGGCAAGCGAATCAAGGAGCCAACCTCGATTCCAATTGATGCGTCGTCAACCTTTCTGAGTGGTTCGCAGTACAGCGACATCAAAGGGTTTCGCCAGTTGATGCAAAACGATGCCAGCCGTGATCGTTTCGTTCGCTGTTTTGTGACCAAGTTGTTGACGTACGCCAACGGAATCGAACCGCAGAATTTTACCGAGGTCGAGGAGATTGTCCGGGCTTCAGCCCAACACGACTACAGGATTGTCGAGACAATCGCTGCGGTGATCGACAGCCCTTTGTTTCGTGAAGAGTAGACGTAAGTGGGTTCGCTGAAGGATCGTGCCGTGTAGTCGATTTCCGACGCAGCAACGATGTGAGCCGTGGGCCGTAGCGCACCGGGCAGTCTGCAGTCCGCCCATGCCCGGCCGCTCACGCGTCACGGCTCACTTTTTCAAACTTCACTGAAACGATTCGATGCGACTTGGGCCTTGTCATGAACTCTTCCATCTACAAGCCCCTGTTCGTCGTTGCGGTGGTCGCAGTGCTGACAAAGGCAACGTTTGCTGACGATGCTGGTAATCCACAACCGCCCAACGTTCTGTTCATCGCTGTCGACGACCTGAACGATCATTGCTTGGGATTGCACCCCAACGCGGCTGCGATCACTCCGCACCTGGAACAACTGGCCAGCCGCGGCGTGTTATTCACCAACGCCCACTGCGCCGCGCCTGTTTGTAATCCCTCCCGAGTCAGCGTGATGACCGGCCTTTCGCCCGCGACAAGTGGCATCTACGCCAACAAGCAAGATTGGCGCCAAGCGGATTCGCTCAAGTCTATCACCACTTTGCCGCAGCATTTCCGCAATAATGGCTACAAAGTCATGGGTGGCGGCAAGCTGTACCATGCTGCCAACCTTTCCGAAAAGATGCTGGAGGGTTACTTAGACGCCAGACCTTGGGACGAGTACTTTCCCTCGAAGCAGCGGCAACTGGCCGACGACTATGTTCCGCCCCAACAGTCAGTCAACGGATCAAACAAGTTCTACGGCGACCGCTTCGATTGGGATGCGTTGGAGATTCCAAACGAAGAGATGGGCGATGGAAAGGTCGTCGCATGGGCAGAGCAAAAGCTGTCACAAGAACATGACAAGCCACTCTTCCTGGCGGTTGGGATCTATCGACCACACATCCCTTGGTACACACCCAAAGAATGGTTTGAAAAGTATCCACATGCCAAGATCAAGCTCCCTGTAGATCCTGCGGCCGACCTGCGTGACATCCCCGAGACGGCTGTGAACACGGCGAAACGCAGCTGGCATCAATGGCTGGTCGATCACCAAAAGTGGGATGATGCCACCCAGGCATACCTAGCGTCAGTCAGTTTCGCCGATGCAATGGTAGGACGACTTATCAAGTCACTCGACAGCGGGCCCTTGGCGAAAAACACGATTGTCGTTCTGTGGTCTGACCATGGCTATCACCTCGGGCACAAAGAGCACTGGGAGAAACGCGTTCTTTGGAATCAGGCGACTCACGTGCCGCTGATTGTCGTTGACAAACGGCTAAGCAAAACGAGCGGGAGTCGCTGCGATCGGCCTGTCAGCTTGCTCGATCTTTATCCCACTCTTACCGACTTATGTGATCTGGATCCTCCGTCGCATTTGGAGGGCAAGAGCCTTCGCCCGCTGCTACTGAATCCCTCTGCAACGTCTGATCGCACGGTTGTCACGACGTACAAATATCAAAACCACTCTGTGCGATCACAGCATTGGCGATACATCCGCTACTCCGATGGCTCCGAAGAACTCTACGACCACCGCACCGATCCGCTGGAACGGAAAAATGTGGCGAATGTGGACACCCATGATGCCGTTAAGCAAAAGCTTGCAGGATCGCTCCCAAAGACGAACAAGCGTTTGGCCCCTAGCCTCTCATCTCTTCTCCCCAACTGAGTCCGTGAAATTTGTCAGTCTCGCTGACGTAAGATGTTGCGAGGATCAATAGCCGGAGCATGAATACCATTATTGGCCAATAGCGAAAAAGCCAGTTCGGTGGTTGTGCTTCACGAGAATTGGAAATTGATGCAGTAACGCACTGCGAAAAAACGAAGAGCAAGGTGCTTAGCGCAGGCCCTGATTGGAAACGCTACGATTTACAGGTCGAGGTTGCGGAGCAAAACAGTTTCGCGGCTGGATATTAAGATGTGGTTCAGCGGATACTCAGGATGTTAAAGCGAGATCAATTGAACTAGCCGCGAGAATTTTCGCGACGATCGTCACACTACCCGATTCAAGAGGAAAAAGATGGACGCAGTCAAAGTGCTTGGTGCGATGCTTAGTCATCGCGCGGCGAGAAACGGTGGACGCGGTGCAGTACTCGGCCAAGTGCTAAACGGAATCGCGGAAGCCAAAGCACAGCATCACCCGCAACACCGCGATCCGAGATTCGATCACAGGCACCATGCACCGCTTGAACGAATGGTTCGCGACGGTGTCTCGCGCTATCACCACGGCGGAGGCGGCCTTTATCCGCCCGGAGGCCAATGGGTGAACCAGCATCGGCCGGCACAACCGCCAAAGGTTCGCGGTGTCCCGCGGCCACGATTTGACGACCACGACGATCATCGTCACGGAAGTGGGCTTGGATACAATCAACGCGCCGAGTTGCTGACGTTGGCCATGATCATGGCAGCACAGGCGGACGGCAAATTAGACGCGGCCGAACAAGACAATATCGTTCAGCAGCTTCAGCCACTGGATCGCGCCGAGTCAGATTTCCTGCGCCGTGAATTCGGACGTCGCCACGATGTCCACGAGTTTGTGCATGATGTGCCGCCAGGCATGGAGTATGAGGTCTATCAGGTGTCGCTGATGGCCATGCACTTGGATACGCAACGCGAAGCCGACTACATGCGTGCGCTGGCCGAGTGTTTGCGAATCCAGCCGCAAGTGGTCAATCAGATTCACCAACGCGTTGGGGCTCCGCTGCTTTACTAGATCGTCGTGGTTTTAGCCTCGCAAATCGACAATTGATCTTGGGGTAGCACAATCGATTTATTGGCTACCACAAAACAAGAAGCCGTCTCGCAAATTGCAAGGTTGCTCGCTGGCGTTTTGCCTTATTGCGAGCCCCCTAACTAAGCGGTATTGAGCCAAAGCCCGTCCACCAACGTGCGCGGTCTGTTTTGCCTGGAGTTCTCGCAAACCAAACTTGTCATTGAATTGCGACGACATCCTACGGAGTCATCCGCTACCGCGTGGTCTCTATTTAGCTTTCTTTTTGAGCAGCGATTCAAGGGTTGCCCGGTCGGCGGTTCCATCTAACCAGCCGAGCGAAACCAAGAATGCATCCATTTTCAGGACCGTGTCGAGAAACGACTCTTGGCTCTTGTTTTCGTTGAAGAACCCATGCGGCTGCCCGTCGTAAATCCAAACTTCTGATTTCACGCCGACCGCACGAAGATCGGCATCAAACTTTTTCGCTGTGGCGACAGGAACAAGCGCATCTTCGGAGCCCAGAAAGGTGATCGTGGGTGGGTCGTCTTTGGTAATGTTGTGTGCTGGTGAGATCGCTGGAAACCACTGTTTCGCCCGATCGTGGCCGTAGCCGTCAGGGCCATTGTCATAAACAGGATTAAACAGCAGCAAAGCGTTCGACTTTGAACTCACCTTGGAATCACTTTCTGCAGGATCATCTAAGTCGTCGCAAATACCGGTGGCCGCAGCGACATGCCCGCCAGCGGATCCACCCCCGCCAGCAATCCGATTTGGATCAATGCCAAAGCGATCGGCGTTCGTTCGCACCCATCGAATCGCTGATTTGCCATCGGCAACGCATGCGTCGGGCGCCGTTTGTTGCCGACTTTTCACCCGGTAGTCGGCGACAAAAGTGACCATGCCTCTTGCGGCCAGGTACTTGGCATGCTGTTCGAACTGCGTGACCGTTCCACCGTTCCATCCACCACCAAAAAAGAAAACCACGGCGGAACGCTTGTCCTTCGTCGCGTCATGACCTTGGGGGTCGAATCGATAGATCCACAGTTGATCGCCGGACGCCTGCTTGTAGACCTCTGCTTCGGCTGCGCCTTTGAAATCGTGCTTTGTGGTTTTGCCCAACACGGGGAAGGCCAAGCCAGCGGCGAGAAAAAAAGTCACGAGGATCGATTTCATCAGGAAACGCTCAGCAATAGGGGTATTTGGGCCTGGACCTTTTATCGATGCAGTCGGTCAAGGGCGCAGGGCCATCAAACGGTTATTCTGTTGCGACAGTTTAACGTCAGAAGAAAGCGAAAAACACACCGCGATTCGATAAAGCCAGTTAGGCTGTTTCACAGACAATGTTGAACGTTCAAAACGCAACGGTCGCCGACTGACCTTCCGACGCGAATTCACGCAGAATCTCCGAACACGCTTGCCCAATTTATGAAAATCGCATTCGGCTGGATACCGCCATTGATCGGCTTGCTAGGTGCTCTCTGGCTGCCAACGCACGCCATCAGCAATGAGTCGCAGGATCAGCCGCGCGTTGCCAAACAGCACGGTGCAATGTCGGCGACTTCGCGTCGTGTGCTAAAGAAGAGTTGCTTTGATTGCCACGACAGCGCGACGGAAGAGGGCGGTGTGAATTTGGAAGACCTTCCGCTGAAGTTGGACAGCGTCGAGACGGCGGAAATGTGGCAAAAAGTACTCGGAGTGATGAACTCAGGCGAAATGCCACCTGAAGATGCCGAGCCAATCGATGCGAAAATCAAGACCGATTTTCTTGCTGAGTTGTCGAAACAACTTGTCGTCGCCAGGGAAGCATTGAGCGACAGTGGCGGTGTGATCACGATGCGGCGGTTGAATCGACGTGAATACGAAAACACGATTGAGTCGCTGCTGGGCGTCAAGATAAGTGCGGACAGCTTACCGGATGATGCCAGCTCAGGCGGCTTCGATACGACAGGGGCCTCTCTGTTTTTCTCCAGTGATCAATTCGAGCAATACGTTGCACTGGCACGACACGCGATTGGCCTTGCCGTGGACGATGGTGATCGCCCGCAGTTGCAGACCGTTCGTACCGAAGTGGAAGTGAACCAAACAAAGTCGATTCGCAAAGTAGCCTCTAAGCTTCAGCGTGATTGGAATCGCGCGGAACGCTGGAAGAAATCCGATGGACGCCCGCCGACAGATTTTGGGTTCATTGACGAAGCCAGGGTTGAGTTTGAAACGAGAAACTTCAAGCGATTCCATCCGACCTACAAAGCTTATCTAGATCACCCGGCGTCCAAGAATGGCGTGCCGCTGTTTAACTTCTTTCGCGGATGCACGAGCCCTGCGATTACTCTTCCCGCGGAGAGTGAATCGCGTAAGTTCATTATTCGGGCGCGTGTGGCAGTGCTTCATGATGATGTTCCCGAGCACCGTCGCTTCGTGGAATACGGTACGACGTCAGCTGGAAATGCTGGCGGCGAGATCAATGTCTTGGGATTTCATCGAGTCACGGGAACGATGGAGAACCCGCAAGTCATCGAGATCGCGTTTTCGCCTGCACGCAACGACGACCGCACGTTCAAAATCCGCGAGCGACACATCAATGAGTCCGAAGCAGCCAAGCGTTTCTTCATGACCAGCTTGGCCAAGACGAAACTTGGGCCGCCGCCAGCTCTCTGGATCGACTGGATGGAATGGGAAGGTCCAATCATTGAAGAATGGCCACCTGAATCACGCACGAGGATCTTCCCTGAAAAGCCAGAAGGTCAAAACCAATCCGAATACGCCCGCGCGATCATCAAGGGTTTTGCCAAACGCGCGTTCCGAACGAAGCTGCCGTCCGAAGAATTTGTCGATCGACTGATGGGCCTTTTCCATTCGCAGATTCAGATGGGTGTGAGGCCACGCGAAGCCATCAAGGAACCGCTTTCGATCGTGTTAGCTTCGCCCGGCTTTTTGTACTTGAACGAACCCAACTTTGGTCAGGAACGACGTCAGTTGTCTGATCAAGAACTCGCCGTCCGGTTGTCCTATTTCCTTTGGAGTTCCCCGCCCGACGACGAATTACAGGGCTTGGCGGACAGCGGGAAACTGAATGATCAGCAAACGTTGAAGCAGCAAACCGATCGAATGCTATGCGATCAACGCGCCGATCATTTTGTCAGTGGGTTTACGCACCAGTGGCTGCACATGGATCGGCTCGATTTCTTTCAGTTCAACTATCAAAAGTACAAGCAGTTTGATGACAGTGTAAAAGCGTCCGTCCGCTACGAAGTCTACGAGAGCTTTAAGGACGCGATTCGAGAAAAGCGACCGATTCGTGAGCTACTGAAGTCAGATCATGTGATGGTTAATAATCTATTGGCTGGCTATTACGGCATCGATGGCGTGCAAGGCGAGCATTTTCGGCGCGTGAAAGTCCCAGCGGGCCTTCCGCGCGGTGGAGTGCTTGGCATGGCAGCGATCCTGGCGATGGGATCCGATGGAGAGCGATCTTCGCCCGTCGAACGCGGCGCCTGGATTTTGCGGTGTCTGTTGAACGACGCTCCGCCACCAGCTCCCGCCAATGTGCCGCAACTCAGTCGCATCGAAGGGCAAGCACTTAGCGCACGTGATCTACAGAAAGCACATCAGGAAGAACCCCAATGCGCGCAATGCCACCGAACGATCGATCCGCTTGGCTTTGGGCTCGAGAATTTTGATGCCGTCGGCTTGTGGCGGAAAACGGAGGCTCTGGCGTCGCCAACAAAACGCAACAGATTGGCCAAAAAGTCATTTCCCATTGATGCGTCGGGAACCATGCCCGATGGCACTGCCTTCGGAGACTTCTTTGAAATGCGTGACCGAATTGCAGAAAACAGCGAAGCGTTTGCACGTGGTTTTACCGAAAACCTGATTGAGTACGCACTCGGACGACCGTACGGCTTCACGGATC
Organism: uncultured Pirellulaceae bacterium; assembly: GCA_964444105.1. Lineage (GTDB taxonomy): Bacteria > Planctomycetota > Planctomycetia > Pirellulales > Pirellulaceae > K23-9. Next base: position 8,916 of record CAYUGI010000081.1, on the reverse strand, counting down.
GTGCGATGGCTGATCGGATCATGAAGCTAGCAGGGCAGGAGGACTACGCCGTGGATGAGTTTATTCACGGCGTCATTCAATCCAAACGATTCAAAATCAAGTAAGAGAGATTGGCGTGACGAAATCATCACGAAGAACGTTTCTTGGCAGCAGCACGGCACTCGTGGCGCTGCCTGCATTGGAATCGCTTGGCTTCAAGAGATTCGCCAAGGCAGCTGAAGCACGCGCGAAGGCCAAGCAGGCAGCCAAGCGAATGGTGTTCTTGTCGATGGGCTGGGGAGTGACCAAGGAGACTTGGTTTCCCAACAAAGATCAAACGGGGACCGACTACGACCTGCCAAAAAACCTTGCACCGCTTGGCGACTATCAGGATGACATCACGATCATTCAGAATTTGCAAAATCAGTTTTCCAATGAAGCTCACTGGGGCAGCACTTTTTGGCTCACGGGCGCAAATCGTTACGGGGTTCCCGGTCAGAGCTTTCACAATTCTATCTCTGCTGACCAAGTTGCAGCCGAGCAGTTCGGACGCGACACTCGCTTTACGTCGCTTCAGTTCAGCGGAAAGAATGCAAATGGCCACGGACCTGGATCATCGCTCGCTTGGAACCGCCAGGGCAAACCGGTCGCTGGCCTAGACACTCCTGTTCAGGTCTATCACCGACTTTTTTCCGATGACAAAACCCCCTTGGCAAAGCGGCAAGCGATGCTTCAGCGGCAACGCAGTGTGTTGGACACTGTCATTGAAGATGCCAAGTCGGTTCAGCACGGCTTGACCCAAACCGACGTCAATAAACTGGATGAGTATTTTCAGTCCATTCGTGAGATCGAAGTGCGACTGTCAAAGGAAGAGGAGTGGCTGGAGATTCCCAAGCGGCGCCCGCTGGATCCCGTCAGCGAACCCGGGGCCAGCCTGAAGGGGTACGAAGAGATCAAGATGATGTACGACTTGATGATCGCTGCAATGCAAGTCGATGCGACGCGAGTGTTCACGTACCGGATGCCGACTGACTCTTTGATTAAGAGCCTGGGGGCCACCATCACTTCTCATAACATGAGCCACTACACCAGCGGCGAACGCCAATCGGTGTCCGAAGACCGAGATCAGGCGCACGCGAAATTGCTTGCGTATTTCATCGCCAAACTCAAGGCGTCCAAAGAACCTGACGGCACGTCGCTCTATGACAACACCGCGGTAACATTCGGTAGCAATATCAATTCGATCCACTACTTGAACAACTGCCCCACCCTGTTAACCGGAGGCGGCGCGGGAGTCCAGCACGGAAGGCACCTCGTGATGGACGACCCCAAAACTCCTCTGTGCAACCTGTGGCTGAGTCTTCTTCAGGGCGTCGGCGTGAATGCAAAATCACACGGCGATAGCACCGGACGAATTGACGAACTGTTTGCTTAGGCTTGGATCGAATCCGTCAAATGACTCCACGGAATTTGTGACAGTTCTAGTTGAGTAGGGTCATGGTTTCACTCTCCCGCTTGGGCAACGCCGTAGCGGATTTCCCTAGCTTCACTGTTCCTTCGGGGAGTCGGACGCAGTAGCGGCCGGAGAGGGTAATTCGTGTTGAAAACAA
>CAYUGI010000081.1:0-7227 GCA_964444105.1 uncultured Pirellulaceae bacterium | reverse complement strand
CACCTCGCCACCTCTAAACGAACAGGCTTACAAGAAACTCGTTCCCGGCGCTGTCGATTCGGCTGTTCACGGCGAGACCGGGTTGTAACCGAGACAGACGATCAATCAGCCAAGCGGCCACTTGTTCAGCGTCGGGCTTGGTCGGACAACGAGCCATCGCTTCTCGTCCCCCGCGACGCTCCAGTCGCTCGGCTGTGGCGATGATCGGAGCGGGGTCAACGACGATTAGATGTTCCGGCCACTGAATGACTGGATCCTGAGTGCCTTTGCCGGTGTTGCAAGCTAGGTGGGCGAGTCTCTCCGCTGGAAGCCCGCTCTTGCTCTTCTTGAGCTTTTTCGCGCGAGCTTTGGTAACTCGCGTGTCAACACTCGCTGCCCGCGGATCATTCGACGACATCTCACGGTCGACTGGTTCGTCACACAACCAGCATCGCCATCCATCCTTTTCTCCGATGTCGTCCAGCTGGCTCATAAGTCGTCCTGGGTTGGGTCAGCAACAAAATTAAAATGGATCCGAAACCTTCAATGTAGACGTCGAACTCTACCAAAATCCTCACCGCTGTTCACTTGGCCTAATCGCTGGTGAAGGCGAAGCACTTTTTCAAACTGGGATACTCCGAAAGATGGGAGTCCGACGCGTAAGCGGGGGGCTGCATAAATCCCTTGCTTACGCGTTTCCAATCGGGCCCTTGGGCTGATGCCCTTGTCTTTACCCACAAGTCGGCTTTTGCAATCAGCACTTTACCCTCCCGCGCGAATGATGTTCCATCGGAAAATACGTTGTCGCGGGAGGGTCGGTGGTGAGCCTAAGCGAGCCAACGGGGAGGGCGAACAGAAGGCATTGATCGCCCTCCCCGTCATACTCGCTAAAGCTCGGTTCCGACCCTCCCACGAAAAAGTCATTCATACGTGGATGATTTAGCGCGTGGGAGAGTTCATTAAAGAAGCCATGTTCGGCCGACTTGTGGGTAAAGACAAGGCCCACGCCCAAGGCTATGAGCTACCGCCTTCATGCGACGTGCCCGGAGCAAGGCCACCAATGCCGAACAAAAGTGTCAGGAGCCGGACACCAGCAGGTGCTAAAGAGCTTACGAAGTGAGCGTCTATTGCGCGGACTGCTCGTGCAGCTTTGATGCTTGCGGATTGATTCGGTTCAAGACCTCGGTCCATTGTGTGCGGCGATTTTCCAGCGGATCCAGGAATCCGTTTTCGTTGCGAGGGGAGTCGCCACGTTCGGCTTCATCCCATTGCTCGATGTAGCCGCAGTGATGCCAGCCGATGTAATACGGTGTTTCCATCATGCCACGCAGCATTCCTTCGTACCGTTGCGCAACGTCGTCAAGCGATTTCGCTCCGGTGCGGAACCCCTTCACACCCCACTCTTGCTGCTTCGGACCGGCAAGACCAAAGCAGCCGTCCCCGTTGAAGATCGGCTTGCCGGTTGCTTTGTAAATCTCGTCTGATAGTTTTCGGTCTTTCTCCCAGGGCCCGTAAGCTTGAACACAGACGACGTCGACATGCTCCTTGATCGCCGGCAGCATGAAATCGTAATGCCACATCACCATGTTCTTGTCGCCAAGAATCAAATGATTCGGATCGTGATCGCGAATCAGACTGGCGTGCAGCGAGTACCACTGCTCGGCAATGATTGGCATGAATGTCAGCATGTCTTTCTTGGCGGCGGCGACGTCGGTCGCATTTGACCAATCCATTTGCCTAGCCATTTCTGCCCAAGAAATCCCATAGGTGGGACTGACTGGCATGCCCCATGTGTTGGCCGCCGCTTCCGCGTTTGGATATCGCTCAGCAAGGTGTTCTAGCCAACGCTGCTTGCCGGGTGATGATTCGCCAAGTGGAAGAATTGCATTGATCCAAGGGTAGATCATCGTCGTGTCGTTCCGCTCCATCTGATCAGCGCGGCCCATGATCCAACTGGGCACATCGGTGTAGAGATAACCGATCAAGTTGCGTTGGTTTTTGTGCAGATCCGTCACTTGCTTGACACGTGCGCCGACGAAATTCTGAAAGTCCACCGAGAAAACGTCCGGTCTTGGACCGCGACCATGTCGTTCCTGCCAACCGGCCAGCGGCGCAGTGTTGAGCGACGCGATGTAGTAGATCTGATCTTGGTAGAGCTCCGGGGCGATGGCTGGATGCGTGTGTTTGCCAAACGTATTGAACCCGAGCTCGCGTGCGGTTTTGACTTGCGCGTCGATCCACTTCTTGGCAGCTTCACCCTCGGTGCTGAAGTGGCCGTTTTTGCCCACCATGTCACTGCCGTACTTCTTCAGTGTCGCGGCTTTGTTGTAAGGTGCCAACCAAAGGTGCGGCTCAATATGATTGACTCCGACACTGACAAATTTCTCGCCGTCAGCATTGATGAACCACCACACGCCGTCGATTTGCTTGACATGGATAAATCCCGTCGCTCGCTCAGTTTCGGCTGCCTGGCAGATGCCTGCGGCAAGGATTGTTGTGACGGCAATCAACAAGCCAAATCGTATTGTCTGCATTCGATGGTTCTTGTGTGATGTGGTGCAAGATGTTTCACTCTCCCTCCTTGGAAAGGAGGGTGAATGAACGCGGTGCAATTTTGGTGGCTAAGTTAACGTCCGCGTTTTGCGCTATGTTCTTTCCACTTCGCAAACAGTGTATCTTGGAGTTCTTTCAGCTCCGCATCGTCAGCCGGCTTCATTGTGTGCCGATAGACAGCCTTGTTCGTCCGAGTCGCCGTTTCGATCAACTTGGTACGCGGCTTTCCATCGAGTGAGTAAAAGCCGTTTTGATTGTTCTTGGCCAGCGTATTGCCGCCCTGATCGTACATGCACGCGCAGTACGTCACGCCCAAGACGTTGGCGTCTTTGAAGTGCCTCATCAAGTTGGCCTCGTACACTTCGCCGCGAGCATCATGAGACACCAAACCGGCGTGCACGTTTCCTTTGCGAGTTTTGTAATCGGGATAGTGAAACCCAAAGTACTCGTCCGAAAAGATCATCGGCAACCCAGTCGCCTTGGATATTTCGTTGACGGAAATAAACTCGTTCACATGCTGTGGTGCGATCATATCGACGTATGCTGACGCTTTCTTCCAAGAATCAATCGACAGCGCCCATTCTTTGATGAACGAACCCAGAATCAGGTGATTGTCATCCCAGCGTTTGATTGAATCGTGCCCCAATTTGTACAGCGACACGCACATGTGCGAAACGATTGCTTCAAAGTCGGCGAGTTTCTGTTCATCGAGCGACTTGCTGATACGCGGATAGTTGCGACGTTCGTATTCCTTTTCAAACGTCAGGTCGAAGGTGGACTTTAGCTCCGCCATGTCCTTCAGTGATGTGCCGTAGACCGAATTGAATTTCGCAACATCGCCCGCGTATCGATCAATCAATAGATTCGATAACACTTCGCGACCGGGGCTTCCTTCTGGCAAAGAGAAGTGATGATTGACCCATTCGTCGGATTTGTTGAACGCTCCAAATCCGTAGTAGTAACCCATGCACAACGGATCGTCTTTGTAGCGAGTGCACACCTCGGCGGCACGCGACTTGATCAGTGCCTCGTAGTCGGGATGAAAGATATCCGGCAGCGTTTCGCCATCAACGAATTCCCACGGGTGCTTCAGCAAGATCACCCCCACCGCGAACGGGAAGTTGGCTTCGCGAAACAGCTTCTCGGCTTTGGGGACGTCCACAAACCCGTTCAAATTGCGTTCCGGGCTGGTTGCACTTCCCAGTGCACAATTGAAACCCATTTCGCGAGCCTTCTTGAACGAACCTTTCAGCCACGCATCCGCGTCGCCACCGTACACGTTTTGGCAAGCCAAATCGCTTTCGCCCGAAAACAAGTGGCTCAAGGCGATGCCGAAGAACGCGTTGCCGTCGGGCGTGATGAACCAATGACGCCCGTCGATTTCTTCCACATGGAAGAAACCCGTTGCCTCGCCCTTGATGGCCGTGTTGCCGCCATATTTATCAAGCTCCGATGCGGAGGCACCGCTGCACGGCAACAGGTTAATACCGATTAGCAATGCACAAATGGTCAAAATGCGAGACGGTCTCATGAAAATCTCCGAACAGCGGAAGCATCAAAATTAGTCGTTGAGTCCTACGCCAGACCCAGTGGGAAGACGTCGCAAAGAGTAAGAATGTAAACCAACAAACGCACAAACTTCTTTCGATTACTACAACTCAGTGAATCCAATGAAGTGCCGTCTCAACCGGAGATCTCCGGTTGAGACGGTAAAGGAGCCAAAAGCCCATCCGCAGTAGCCAGCACGGATTCCTATTTGCCAACGATCTCCAACAGTTGTTGCTCAAGTCGCTCTACTGTGTCTTTGTGTTCGGCAAGCTCAACCACGTTTGTGGTGGCTAAATCAGATTGCGAATGATCGTACAGTTCTGTTGCGACAACCTTGCCGTCTTTTCGTCGCCACTGCGTGTAACGCCAGTTTCCACTTCGCATCGAATAGCCCATTCCGCCGCGAGGATATTGGCTCAGTGCCGCTTTCTTTCCCGGCAACGTGGGATCGGCAAATAGCGGCAGAGAGCTTTCGCCTTCGCACTGCTCGGGCGTCTTCAAACCACACCACTGCGTCAGCGTTGGATAGATGTCAATGTATTCGACCAACGCGGCCGATCGCTTTCCGCTCGGGATCCCCGGACCGCTGTAGATCAGCGGCACATGTGTATCCAATTCAAAGTTGGTGTGCTTGCACCAATCGCCATAGTCGCCGATCTTCCAGCCATGATCGCTCCAAAACACGATGAGCGTGTTTTCTCGCAGACCTTGCTGATCCAACTCAGCCAGCACTCGGCCAATCTGGGCATCGACGTACGACACGCAAGCTCGATAGGCATGAATCATCGACCGCGTTTGTTCGTCTGAGAGATCTCCTTCGGCGGGAATGCCGGCATAGGCACGGAGCTCTCCCCAACTGGTTGTGGCTTGGTCGGCAACACCTTTGGGGGATTCACGGGAAGGGATTTCAATTTCAGCCGGGTCGTACATGTCCCAGTACTTCTTGGGAGCAACCAATGGTAGGTGCGGCTTTTTGAATCCGACGGCTAGGAAAAATGGTCGCTCGTCTTTGTCACGAAGTTGCTCGATTGCTTTGTCTGCGATCGCTCCGTCGGTGTAGGCGTGATCGTCCACGTCTCCGCTTTCAAACGCGGGGCCTTTGGTGGCCTGTCGCAGTTCTTTGCCCGTGAGATCGTTCGCTTTCGCCTCCGCTGTCTTCTCGGCAATCATCGCGAGTGTTTCTGGCGCGACGTACGTCGGCATCGTGCACGGATCCAAGACATCCCAGTACGCCTTGTCATCGCCACCATGATGATAAATCTTGCCGAGCGAGGTGGTCCGATACCCATTCTGCTTGAAGAACCGAGGCATCGACATCGCGTCGGGCAACGTTTTGTTGAGCGGGTGACTCAAATCATAAACACCCGTGGAATCAGGCCGCATTCCCGTCATCAAGCTAATTCGTGACGCCGCGCAAATCGCCTGCTGGCAATACGCACGCTCAAACAGCAAACCCTGCCGGGCCAACGCGTCAATGTTTGGCGTCTTCATGAACGCGTCGCCGTAGCATCCCAGCTCAACTCGCAAGTCATCGACGCCAATAAACAAAACATTTTTTCTCGGTGTTTGTGCTGTCGCGACTGAGGCAAACAGAACCAATATGCTCGAAAGTAGAAATGGTATTTTCATGCTGGTGTCTTGGTAGAGAGATTATGAGTTCAATAACTTCGTTTTGCTGCAAACAGATTGTGCGTTTTAACGAATCGATTTGGGAAGCGATAGCTTCAGCCTAGTGATGGAGTAGGGCGGCAGCGTTAACGACTCGTCATTGACATCCAATTCAACACGTTCACATCGCTCAGTATCCTGCATCGCTTCGCCCAGTGCCATATCCGTGCGGTGAGTCAACTGAACTCCTTCAAGCACTGCAGGTTTAAAGACATTGCGGGCGCCAAAATCAAATCTGTCAATCTTCCGAACTTCGCCCGCTCTATTGGCAAGCAGAACATAGACATTATCACGCCCGGCCATTGCTGCGACTTCAAGATCATAAAACGAATCAGAGTTGTCTTTGGATTTCAAAGTCACGGGCACGACGGCTGTGCTGTCACGGACCGCATCCTTGAATAGCGAAAAGTGGGTGTAGCTCATATGCTCGTGTTCACCGATGCCTTGTTTGCCACCAGTGAAATCCCAGAAGTGCTGGAACGAATGCCAATGCACGACATTGATCGCTGGATGCTTGATGAATCGCATCAGCATGACGTCGGTGTGCAGCGCACCCAGGTGAGAGTAACGCAGTTCGTACTTTTTTAGGTTTCCACCGAAGCCGCCGACTCCGAATTCGGTCATCCAAACAGACTTGCCAGGAAACAATTCATCGAGTGATGCCAGTGTTCGAACCATCGATCGCTCAAGATACGCCTCGCAATTCTGATAGCCCTCAAGGTGCGGAATGAAGTCAGCGGGTTCCGTTTGATTGTTCATGCCAGGCAGCGAGTATGCATGCATGACAATCGCATCGAAGAAATCTTGTCCCTTGAGTGACGTGATCCATCCATACTGATGATTCATTCCTGGCGGTCGTTTGTCGGTCAGGAAATCTTTGTGCTGATACAGCTGCGTCGGCACCAGGACGCCGACTTTTGTTTCCGGTAATTCTTTGCGAATCACGGCCGTGATCTTCTTCGCACGTTCGGCGTAGTCTGCGCCGCTGTCGAACGCCCATTTGTAGCCGCCGTAGAAGACTTCGTTGCCGATCTCGATGCGAGCGACCTTGTGTCCTTCGCGACCAAGCTGTTCGATCCAAGCCTTGTTCTGTTCGAACGTCTGTGTGCAGACGTTCAAGACCAGGCTGTATTGCACGTCATGCTTCTTCACCCACTTCAAATACTCATCAGGAACTCTACCAGCTCCGTCTGTGAACTTGCCAATCCGCTGGTTGTGGCTGGAGTAGTCCCGCGTCGACGGAGAGTCATCGTCAAAGAACCCCGTGAAGGGATTGTAGAAGTTCGATCCGGTTCCACCGGGAAAGCGAAAGAACGGGCGTCCGGCGGCAATGTACCTCTGCGCGTACGCCGGATGGTCAAACCAAACCGGCCGAAAGATACACTCGTTGTTGGCACCATACAGGTCTTGCGAAAGCGGCTGCTGGTCGTCCAGTTGAATAGACAACCGCAAGGGCTCACTGCAATCCGCCGCCAGCGG
>CAYUGI010000080.1:19376-24066 GCA_964444105.1 uncultured Pirellulaceae bacterium | reverse complement strand
AGTAACCAAGTTGCTCTTCGCTACCTGATCCAAATCGTCCGCCCACTGTCATCGACGTTAAGAGCCGCGTGATGCTGAGAATCGCTTGTGCACCGAGCGCCCAAATCACAGCCATTGGCAATCGGCTGAGCAATGTGCCGAGTCCGGATTTTGGCGGGGAGACCTTTGATGTGGCCGCCTCTCCACCATCGGTCATCGATTCAACGGCGATCGGACAAGAGTCCGCACCGTCGGCGATATCGTTCAGGGTGGAAGGTTGTGGCATGGTGAAAAGTATAGTTGCCAGCTAGCCAACTTCATGCCATCCAAACCGGACTTGGAGGCGGATGCAGGAACTAGATCGGTGGGTTTTGGGGCTTAACTGCTTGTAATGGCTGGGCAGTAGGCGAGTCCGCCACGATTTGCTCGGGAAACTTCAGATAATCGACACGTTTCAAGAAAAGACCTTCTGGCGGTGCTGTCTGGCCTGCAAGATCCCGGTCTCCTTGGGCGATCAAATCATCAATCCACTCTGGCTGGTAGCGTCCCCGAGCGACTTCGATCAGAGATCCGACGATATTGCGCACCATATTGTAGAGGAATCCATCCGCTTCGACCTCGATCGAGACCCGCCGGGCGGCAGATGCGAACGCGTTGCCGTTTGTTTGCGAAGGCTCTTCAAGAACATCGCACGCGCGAACATCGCGGACAGTCGATTTGCGAAAACCACCAGCCGCCTGGAAGCATGCGAAGTCTTTTTCGCCGACAATCCGTTCAGCGCCGCGGCGAAGTAGATCGACATCCAAGCGATATTTGACCCGCCAGTGATATCGATGCAAGAAAGCGTCTCGAGGCCCACCGAGCTGCATTTGGTATCGGTATCGTTTACCAACGGCATCGCGGATCGCGTGAAAATCGATGGGTGCTTCAACCGATTCGACAATCATGATCGTCGATGGCAGAAACGTGTTCACCGCGCGAGCCAAGCTGGCTGCATCGGCTGGCCAAGATTCGATCTGGCAGTTAGCGACTTGAGCCAGCGCGTGGACGCCCGAGTCCGTCCGTCCGCTGCCAACCACTTTGACACTCTCGCCCGTGATCTTACGGATTGCCTTTTGCATTTCAGCTTGAATCGTTCGCTGGCCAGGTTGGATTTGCCAACCAGCGAAGTCGGTGCCGTCGTAAGCGACTGTCAATTTGAAATTACGCGGCATACTGATACTGCGGGAAAGAATGGCGAGACCCAATCCGTCTCGTTACTTTGCCGCTGCAGCTGATCGCTTGACTAGCAACTCGGCAATTTGGACAGCATTCGTTGCCGCACCCTTTCGCAAGTTGTCGCTGACGCACCAAAACGCAATGCCGTTGCCGCCGCTAATGTCGCGACGGATACGACCGACGAAGACATCATCCTTGCCGTCGCAGTCCCGCGGCATGGGATAGGACTTCGCATCAAGGTCATCAACGACGGTGATACCTGGCGCGTCTTCAAATAGACGCCGTGCTTCCACAACGGTCAGTGGTTTTTCCGTTTCGACCAAAATCGATTCGCTGTGTCCCACTGCGACAGGTACACGAACAGCCGTCGGGCACACTTGGATTTCTTCGTCGCCCATGATCTTGCGAGTCTCGTACACCATCTTCATTTCTTCGCTGGTGTAGCCCTCGTGCTTTTCCGACCCGATTTGCGGAATCAGATTGAAACCGATCGGGTGTTGAAATGTTGTTGGCGGATGGACTTGCCCGGTCAACGCGCTCCGCGTGCTGTCGTTCAGTTCCTCGGTGCCAGCCAATCCAGCGCCGCTGGTTGCCTGATAAGTGCTCACGACCACGCGTTTGACTCGCGCGGCTTTGTGCAGCGGTGCCAGTGCGACGACCATCTGAGTGGTGCTGCAGTTGGGGCTTGCAAGGATGCCCTCGTGTTCGGCGATCGCATCCGGATTGACTTCGGGAATAATCAACGGAACCTTGGGGTCCATTCGCCAATAGCCGCTCTCATCAACGACAACAGCACCTTCCTCCACAGCGTACGGGCAGAACTCCTGGGAAATTTCATCCGGTGTACTGGCGATGACAAGATCGATGTTCTTGAACGCACCGGGGGCTAGCAATTCAATTTTGATCGATTCGCCATTGACCCGAACTTCTTTGCCGACAGATCGCTCCGAAGCGAGGAGCTTCAGTCGTTTGTAGGGAAACTTGCGTTCCTGAAGTTGTTGAAGAACGATGCGGCCAACGGCGCCAGTGGCGCCTACAAGAGCAAGAGTTTCGTACACAGCTAAAGTCTTTGATCAGGCGGACGTGTTGTCCGCCAAAGAGGAATGAAAAAGTGAGTGAGTGTCTCGGTAAGGATCAGCCTTCTTCCAGGGCTTTGACAGCTTTTGGCAAGTCTTTATCAACCAAACCCAAGCCACCTCGTCCGCCGACGATACGTGACTCAACATCCGCGATCACATCTTCACTGCTGGCTTCCCAGAACTTGGTGATGGTTTCTTTCGGCAGAGGCTTGTAAGAACGGAATAAACGGAAGCCAACGCCGCGTGCCGGATCACTGGTGAACCACCAGGGACTTTTCGGAAAATTGGGATCTTCCTCTTTCCATTCTTCATCATCGCTGGCTAAACGCGAAGCAGCGCGAAGTTCTGGAGGATCCATTTCCCAGCTACCGCCGCGTACAACCGCTGGGTAGGACTCTTCGGGCCATTTCACGACGTCAGTTGCACTGATTGGCTGCTTGTCAGCGAACGATGCATAACCATCTTCGGTGTACGCGTTAACTGTCCACTCCGCTGCACTGCCAAGCATGTCATGCAAATCAAAGGGGTTGGGCTTTTTCGATCCTACTGGTGCTGGGCCGTCATCCGAATTGTCAAAGTTCCAAGCGTAGTCATCAATGTCATCGGCTGATTCGCCCCAGTAGTAGGGCGTTGTCGTGCCGCCGCGAGCTGCATACTCCCATTCCGCTTCGGTTGGGAGTCGCAGTTGTTGACTGGTGACGATGCTAAGCCATTTGGTGAATTGTTGTGCCGAATACTGAGTCATTGTCACGGCTGGCTGGTCGGGTTCTTCACCATATTCGTAAGTGAAACTCGGATCGTAAAGTTCCGTAGGTGCGGTGATCGCATCGACCTTGTTTGAGTCGTCCACCTTTCGTTCCCCATCAGCTTCAAACGATTTGAAGATGCCGTACAGCTTCATGTATTCCTTGTACTGAGCCCAATTGATTTCGGTTTTCATCACCCACATCGGATCGACTTTGACGTCGATCTGCGGTCCTTCGTCATCATTGCGGTCTTCTTCGGAGTCCGGACTGCCAAGCTTGAAGGTTCCGCCAGGAACCGGAACCATTTCGATTTTCAGTTCCGTGCCAGGAATCAAGAACGCGTAAGGCACCATGAACCCACCATCGACCTTCACTGCTGGACCGTCCGCTGGCTTTTCGTTGGCAATGCCAAGCTTCGATCCCGCGGGCGAATCAGCATGGGCCGAGAGGGCAAAGACGGCCAGAAACGATGTCGCGATGGCGGAACGATGCAGCATGGTGGGGATCTATTGAAAGGAGGAGGGTTGGGGCCCGTGGGCGCGATACTAGTAGCTGCGAAATCGTTTCAGGTGAGCAGCCAGCTACTTATTCAGAAACGGGTGTCGAATTGCCGGGGAATCTAGCTTATTCGGGGAGAATCATTATAGGCAAGAAAGACGTCGGCTTGGCAGGCGATTCTCCATTAAGGGGTGGGAAGGGACATCAAGGTCAACCAAAAAGGCACAAACACACCCCACTGTGGCCTTAAGTCGCCTAGACTTCGACAGCTCGGCGACCACGCGCAAATTGTGGTCAAGCATGGCCAGCACGAAATGGCCTGGACAAGGCTGGCAAGACGGTCAGCTACTCAGGACCAGCTCCATGAATCCCGTCGATTCACAGACAATCGATACACCACGCCATCCTTGGCCGAATTCTCAAAGGTGAAAAAAAATTACGTTTAGAATCGATGATGTCATCCTTGCAAACGGCCACATCTTTGTAGGGTTGTGTACGTTCACCGGTGTTTGACTTCGCGCGTTAGCATCTCTTACACTTAATGGGCACACGCAAATCTATAGCGTGACTGGCAATACGATTATACAAACCAAATGAAAGAGATTTTCTGATGAAAAAACTGGCTTTGCTTTGCACATTGGCATCTTGTTTTTCGTTCGTTGCAATCAGTGGTTGTGGCGGAGGTGATGGTGGCGTCGTTGAAGTCGCCGAAGATACCCCCACCGAAGACGCTTCGATGCCAGGAATGACTGAAGAAGAGTACCAGAAGGCAATGGATGAAGACATGAACAACTAGTTTGTGATCGATGATGCGTTATTTGTGTGGAAAGGCAATTGTGGTTGCCTTACGGAGTGGCGCTGGTTTGAGTATTTCTTGAGTCATCTTCCATGTGACGTAACTCTTCCAATTCGATCCCGCAAAGTAGGAATTCTTGGTCTGGTGACTCTTTGTTCGAAGCGAGACAAGCTGATCGAGCTTCGTTGATTTCAACGAGGCCCGACCGGATTGCCGTTTCGGACATCATTCCGCGGGACTGTGCATAGGCCAAAGAGACGCCTCTCCATGCGATGGCCTCGAGGGGCCGCTGAAGTTGGTCCAGCGTTGCTGCGAGTTCAGCAATGGACTCTCGCTTGAGCGTGTCTCCTGATGATTCTCCAAGACGCTGCGTT
>CAYUGI010000080.1:7576-19276 GCA_964444105.1 uncultured Pirellulaceae bacterium | reverse complement strand
CTCTCGTTGACATCACCCATGCGGCACAGCAACTGGGCGTGTTTGAATGCCTTGGAGCGACGGCCCTGTCGGGTGTAGAGCTTAACCAAGTTGCGATGAACGATCGCGGCGCTGGGCACTTGTTCCAGGATCTCAGAAAATCGCGTCTCGGCATCCTCCCATTGCCCGGCTTGAACCATCCAAGTGGCTGTCTGGCCAAGAACGGGAAGCCGCATATTGGGGTGATGTTCTGAAAGCCCATCGAGCATCTCAATGGCTTCGTGAAATCGTTGACGCTCGCCCAGAAGACGCGCCATGAGGAAGGCGACTTCAGGATGCTTGGGTGCTATTTGGTAAGCTTGTCGAGCATCACCAAATGCTTCATCGATGTCACCATTCTCAAGAGCGATCGAAGCGGTATCGACCAGCTTCAGCGGATCGAGTGGTAACTCGCTGGCTGAATCCAAGGTCAGATCTTTGGATTGGCGAGTATGGGATTGGCTAGATTCGGGTTCGCCAGGATTGACCTTCGGATCGGCTGATGATGCCGTCCCGCCGATGGGCAGGCCGGTTTGAATTTGTTGTTCACCTGCTGCGATGGGAGCATCCGATGGCGTCGTCGATTCCCTTTCGCTACCGCAGCCCACGACAAAGAGGAGTATGAAGAGAGCGAATAATCGCACGAAGTTGCCTAAGCAAAGTGTTCTGCGGAAGCACATTTGTCGAGTATCTTTCCTTTTCGTTTGAGGCCAAAGTAGTTGAGTTGGCAACGATGAGATGTGCAGGGAAGTCTCGTGAGTTGATATGATCGTACAGGGACGAAAGTCGGTTGTCACGTTGCAATTGATTGCGTACCGCTTACGCATTGGTCAGAATGAAGATTGCCTTTGTGCCACGCCTCTATGACATTTCACCGTCCTGGGTTGTTTAGTCGAACCATTGATCCAAACCTGGAGACTTCGTTTGCATCGTCCGCAAGTTTTTGTAACTGCCGCCAGCTTATTGCTGGTGATCGGTTTTGTGGTGTTTGATCCGCACAACGGATTTATCCACGGCAAATGGCAAGTCGATTCGATGACGATCGACCCAAGCGGGGGCCTACGTTTGGCTCAAGAGGGAGCAGCCGCCACTCTGGTGGGACGCCAAGTCTGCCGAGAATGCCATGCGGAAAATTTTGCGTTGCACTCGAAGCACGGACATGCATCCACGTTTCACCAACTAGCCGACACCGATCTCGGTGCCATATTTGATGGCAAAACGTTTGATGGAGGCGAAGGCTATGGAACGTACGACTACGAATCTGATGATCAAGGGAGGCTGGTCGCGCGGTTGAAAAGTAAGTTCGGTGATGAGCCATTTCCACTTCAGTACGTACTCGGTTCCGGGATGCATGCACAAACAATACTGACACTTGCTCCTGGGGTTGATGGACAGACCGAAGGCATCGAACATCGCGTATCGTGCTATCCCGGTTCACGTATTGGGTTGACACCTGGTCATTCAAAAATGCAACCCGAGGAAGCACTTGAGCTTTTCGGTGACGCGTCACGGGGCGAGCCATTAGCGAGATGCATTTACTGCCATACAACAAGCGCGAGAATCCAAAAAGAAGAAGTCGTTGATTTGGTTGCTAATGTGAACTGCGAAAAATGCCACGGTCCGGGAAGTGAGCATGTTCGCCAAGCTCGCAACAATCCTAAGCCGCCTGCCTTTTCGGTGGGGCTTGCAAACTGGGACGCAGAGTCGGAGATTCAGCTATGTGGGGATTGCCACAGGATGCCGAGAAGCGTGAGCGAAAAAGAGCTTCGAGAGTATTCGGACTTGCTGACACGGTTCCAACCAATTGGGATGCTCCGTAGCCGCTGCTACTTGGCATCTGACAGACAACTACGATGCACGTCTTGCCATAATCCGCACGCGACGATCGGGCAAAGCAGTGAATCGGACCACATCCGCAACTGCATCCAATGCCACCAAGAAAATCACGAAGAACAAGTAGCTTGCCCCGAGTCGCCCAAGACAGGCTGCATCACCTGTCACATGCCAGCTATCGAACTCGATCAGGGAATTCAGTTTCATGATCATTGGATTCGCGTTCACAATGATTGAAGTTACCTAGTAGCGAATTCTGTCGGAACGTTGTCTTAGCGTTTCAAACATCTGTTCAGCTGTAAAAAAACCTCGTACATCGATGATGTACGAGGTTCGAATGGACCGATGATCTAAAGATCTACTGGTTCAATTGTTCTTCAATCGTTTCGCCGTTGGCCTTGGTTCCCAAAGCACCCCACAAGCCGTATGGACTTCGTGAACCAGGGCTACGTGGGCCATTGGCGTTGCGACGAACTGCGCCTGCACGACGATCACCGGCTTCCACCGAATCGGTCATGAAGACAACCGCTCCGTCGCCCATCAGGACGTGTGCACCACCTTGGTGGCGGCTCGCGATCGACATCGTACCGGGAGAGTCAATCCAAACCCCAACACACAACTCTTTATTGGGGCCCAAAATAGTGAAGACCTGCGTGGTCATTCCACGGAAGTTCGCCCAGCCCGCACCACGAGCTTCGTGATTGTTAGCGCTAAGTTCAGTCGGAGGTGTGCAGCCAGAAGTGTTACCTGCTCTGCACCAGAACTGGGGTCGCTCCGGGTCAAGTTGGCCAGCGTCAGCACACAACGAAGGGTTGTTGTTGACACTCTGTCCGCCGCGTCGTTCCCAGGAAGCCGTGCTACGTATGTCCCCATCACCAAGGTCGGTGATCATTTCACCCATCGCAATCGTGTTGGAAAGACCGTCAAGGATATCGCGAAACTTTGCCTCTTTGCGTGTCATAAAGAACCCGCGTGCGACAGAGTTAAAGTTCTGAGCGTTAGCGTTGTTGGGAGGAGACAAATCGCCACCTCTGGCACGGTTGTGGAAGACACCTGGTGAGTCACCCATACACATGCCGTAGTTCGTACGACCCAACGCAGGCAAACCTTGACCGGGGTCACTTGGACATCGGAAAGTTGGGATCTCAGTTGCCCAAGGAATGTAGCCCGGATCACGCGAGAAGTTCCGTGGGCTTGGTCCCATGGCAGGCCAGCGAGGTGGATTAGTCAATTGAGTGTTTGCCGGAGGATCTGCACCCGTCACGGTCTGAGTACTGGGGTTAGAGATCGAAGTCCACAGTCCTTGCTGTTCAAGGAATGGAGTCATTCCGACCAAAGCACTCACACACATTTTGTTTGAGTCGTTACTTGGTTGCCACCAGCGATTGCGAACAACCCCGATTCCCGTTCCAGTGCCGTGGTTAGGGATTTGCTTGTAGGCGGAGTGATAGTTGTGCATCGCCAAGCCGATGTTTTTGAAGTTGTTGCTACAACTCATCCGGCGGGCAGCTTCACGTGCGGCTTGGACTGCAGGTAGCAGCAATCCAACCAAAATGCCAATGATCGCAATCACGACCAAGAGCTCGACAAGCGTAAAGCCTGTTCGATAAGAACTTCGTTTCATATTCATTGCTGTCTCTCAAAAAAGACGAAAAATTCGATCAGAGCCGTTTAGGCGACCGAATCGGGACAAAACAGAACCCCCACTATAGGCGGAACTGTCGGCTGAGAGCAAACAACACAGGCGAGGAATACATAAAGAATGACAGAAAAGGCATTTCGGAAAGGTTGATAGCCATTGCGCAAAGGTTTTCGGTCGTCCAGCCGTATACCAATCGACTAGCGTTCACGCATAAAAAGCGTGAAAGTCGGTGGAGGGCAATTTCCAGCGGTTGACTAGTTGGCCGGATCGATAGGACGTGCATTGAGTCGCACGGCTAGCTGTTTGACTGTGGTTGTGTCGCCCGATTCTTGGCGGCGGATGGTCAGTTCGACTTCGGAACCCGCGATGGCGTTTCCAATGATTCGCATCAAGTGGCCCATGTCGCGAATGTCCACGCCATCAACTGCCGTGATGATGTCACCAGGCAATACGCCGGCGATTGCTGCTGGCGAGCGGCTGTCCGCTAGCCCGCCGACAAGAGCGCCTCGCATTCGGTGGTTTTCGCCAATGAACTGGTCGTCGGGGACTTCCGCCAGTGACACACCCAGCCAACCGCGATCAACCCGACCCGTGCTGCGCAGCTGTTCGTAGATCTCTTTTACGACGCTGCTAGGAATCGAAAAACTGACCCCTTGGTAGGTGTCGCCAACAATGGCTGTGTTGATTCCGATGAGCTGTCCTCGTGCATCCACCAAAGGCCCGCCACTATTGCCGGGATTGACGGCGACATCGCTTTGCATGAAGTCCTGATAGCGGGTGCTGGCGCGCACCATGCGGTGTTTGCCGCTCAGGATGCCAAAGGTAACCGAGCGGTCGAAACCAAAGGGACTGCCAACGGCCCAAACCGGAGAACCAACTCGGCTTCGTTCGCTGTCGCCCCATTGCATTGGAATCAAGCCAGTTGCATCAACTTTCAACACCGCTAGATCGGTCAGTTCATCTGTGCCGACGATCTGAGCACCGACGGTGCGACCGTCGCTCAGGGTGACCGTAATGTCTTCTCCGTCTGCGATCACATGTCGATTAGTCACGATGAATCCGGCGGCGTCGACGATCGCGCCGCTACCTTGATCGGCTGCCGGGATGGCCTGCGACGACAACAATCGATCAATTTGGGAGTTGCCCGATGGTTTGCGGCGTTCGACTTCGATGTGCACAACGCTGGGGCCAACGACAGATGTGACCATCTGATACGCTTGGCTAAGTGTGTCCAGTGAAACGTTTTTTAGTCCGTCGGTGCCTGTTTCGTATTCTGCTCGAAGTTCACCCCGATGCCATGCAAAACGAATTTCTTCGACGATCGACGGAACCGCGTAGCGAGCAGCCGCCAGCATGCAGGCCATCGTGACCAGTAACATCAAGCTTTGAAGAATCGGTTCGGGACGGCGACGGGCCTGAGAGGTTCTGTCGGTTTGTGATGCTTGACGCGTCGCATCGGACTTTGTTTTTGCGCGGCTTGGCTGCATCGCAGCTTGTGGCGTCACGATTTGGGTGGATCGCGTGGCGTCAATGCGTTGGATGTGGACCGTTGTTTCGGATTGCCAGTGGCCGTCGCTGTCGGAATCCAATGATGGTCGTGCGGGATTCGGATGACTAGTGTTCTGCGTCGCCCGGTGGGCTTCCAGCTTGGGGCCAACCA
Source organism: uncultured Pirellulaceae bacterium (assembly GCA_964444105.1). Taxonomy (GTDB): domain Bacteria; phylum Planctomycetota; class Planctomycetia; order Pirellulales; family Pirellulaceae; genus K23-9. The sequence continues at coordinate 14,123 of CAYUGI010000080.1, read as the reverse complement.
GGTCGGAAGTGTGTCGTGGCCGGTGTGGCTTAGGATCCTCTGATGCGGGATCTTCTGGTGCAGGGTCCGTGAAATCGACGTCGATCGGATCGGTCAGATTGGTTTGAAATTCGTTACGCACGGAGTCTTTCAACCAGCGAGCGGCCTGAGGATCTTCTGGCGTCATCGTTTGGAAAGCTCCGAAATGTCGAAATCATGGAGTCAATGAAAGGCGGCGGCAAATTGCCCCAGCCAATTTAGATCCTCAGTTTAGGGCCTAGAGCAGCCTTTGTCGTGTGAATTCCGTATCTGAAGGCACTTGAAATAGCGGTCGTGCCGGAAGAATCCGACCAGAGAGTCCAATTCCCATGCTGTTTGACGGTAGCGGTTCAAATCGCGCTGCGGTGGCGTCTGTGAGTGAACGGGTAAGTGATTATGTTGATGACACTTAATTTGATGGCAATTTTACCGGTAGGGACCCTGGGTCCACCTCCCCTGCCCTGCCCCGCTCCGATCTCACTCCTGCTTGCCCAAAATGTCACAATCCACGCGTGATTCCATCTACGAAGCGATCGCTTCAATCCGTCTGGTCGACCCCCATACGCACATCAATCCGCACAATCCTGGGTCGCAAACCTTGGCGGATATTCTGGGGTATCACTATTACACCGAGCTCGTTCATTCGGCGGGGATGCCGAAGGCTCGTATCGAAGAAGACGGGATCTCCCCACGAGAACTGGTGGGCCGATTGGTCGAAGGTTTGCCGAACATTGAGAACACGGCCAACTATCAGTGGTTGATCAATATCTGCAAAACGTTCTTCGACTTTGAAGACGACCGAATCACACAGTCCAATTGGGAATCACTGTTTGACACAGCCGAAGAACGAATGAGTTCGGCGGAGTGGCCTCAAATCGTGTTGGACAAAAGTAACGTCGAAGCGGTCTTTTTGACCAACGATTTTGATGATGCGCTCGAAGGCTTCGATACGAATACCTACATCCCTTGCTTGCGTACCGATGACTTGGTGTTTCATTTGGGCAAAAGCGAAACGCGTGAGCGGCTGGCTGCTTGCAGCGGGATTGAGATCGATGGGTCGCTAGAAAACTTGCGAGCCGCACTGCGGCAACGGTTCGAACATTTTGTGCCCAACGGAGCGCGAGCTTGCGCGATTTCGATCCCCCCTGACTTCGAGCCAGGTCAAGTTGCCGACGGTCGCGCCGAAACGGCGTTGGAAGCCATCTTAAAGAAAGGTGTCGATGCGGCCCCATCACATCATGTGGCATTATCACGTCGTGTTTTCTGGACGCTAACAGAACTCTGTGATGAATTCTCGCTTCCGTTCGATTTGATGATTGGCGTTAACCGTGGCGTCTATCCCGGCGGCGTTTATCAAGGCCAAGATCTTTACGATAGCCGAGTCTCGTTGACTCAGTACCGAGAACTGTTCAATGCGTTTCCGGAGGTGAAGTTTCCGATTTCCGTGCTAGCCAGCGTGACCAATCAAGAATTGGTGAGCCATGCTTGGATCTTCCCCAATGTGTACACGAATGGACATTGGTGGTACAGCAACACGCCGTCATTCATTGCTCGCGACGCCGCGGCACGACTAGAAGCTGTGCCGCGTAACAAACAAATTGGCTACTACAGCGATGCCTACAAGCTGGAATTTGTATGGCCTAAGTTCGATATGTACCGAAACATTTTGGCGGACATTTTGGCGGACTATTTTGTGGGTGATTGTGGATGGGACGAAGAACGTGCCATTGAGTTAGGGCATCAAGTTCTGCGTGGAAACGTTGACACCCTTTTCCCAAGTCGCTTTGGCGATGACGCATCGGAAGATGTCATTGCGCAAGAGCATGTTGAAGTCATTCCCGATGGAATTGATGAACAAGACGCATCGGTTGATGGGAGTCAGGACGCCAGTGTTGGGGTTGTCGGTGCCGTCGCTGGTGCAAGCGCGGCGTTGGCTGCCGGGGCAATCGGCATGGTGGAAGTCAGTGACGCCATGGAAGTGAGCGGTGTTCATGAAGTGCCTGTCGGTGGGGGCCCTGTTGTTGAGGCCCCATTGGTGGAGGATCCCGTCGGGGGCATCTCCGATGCCGAGGAATCAGGGCAGCCGATCACGACAGACTTTGCCTCAGAGTTGTACGAAACCGTCGATGAGATGGAAGACATTGCGGATGTCGCGGAGCCGGAATTCGACGTTGTGGAAGCGGAGGACGAAGAGAGCGAGGCCGACGCTGAGACCGACCAGTTCGCTGAAACAGATCCCACGGACGAAAATTCTTTGGACGAATATTCCACGGACACAGATTCTTTGGACTTGGATCCCAATCCCAGCGATGACGAAATTCAAGCGTCAGAAGTCGAAGATGTCTTGTTTGATGATCCGAGTGAGCCGGAGTTGGATGCTGGCACGATTGACGCTCAGGCGGACGCGGAGGCCTTAAACACTGGCAACGTTTTGGACGAGAGTGACTTGCTGACCGATAGTGGTGAGTTGCAGGATGACCCGGGCGATGAAGTCAATCTCCAGGAAGAAACCGATTCTCCGCAAATCGAAATGCTCCGTGGCGAAGAAGGGTTCACACCCGACGAAGATTCGCTTCAGCTGACCAAGGATCCCGTCACAGGAGAGTTGACTTTTGGTCAAGCAGCGACGGAAGCAGAAGTTGACTTCATTGATGGCGACGACGCTGACGAAGGCAGCGACGGGACAGTTGAGTTGGAAGAGCCTTTCGCAGAGACACTCGATCGGGAAGTCGATTCAGAGATTGATTCTGGGATCGACTTGTTAGAGTTTGACGACGACGATACGAATCAATGATCGCCGTTCTACGCTGACAGGCTGCGATTGATCGCAGCGACCAGTGCCATGATCGATGCTTTCGTGATCGACTTGCTTGTGCCGACTCCGTAGAGTTCGTCACCATTCGGTTTCTGTGCCAAAATGTAAGCAGCCGCCGAACTGTCTGAGCCTGATTCCATGGCATGCTCGTTGTAGTCTTTGATGTCGTAGTGCAGGCCAAAGGTTTCGGTCAGCACATGGACGCACGCGTCTAGCGGTCCGTTGCCCTCGCCTTCGATCGTGTGCTCCTTGCCTTGGTAGGTGAATTCGAAGCGATAGCGTTCGAGATTCTCTTTTTCAGACTCGATCGGTTTGTGTGATCGATAGACAAGAGTCGCCGTTGGGTTGATGTAGGTCTCCAGGAATTTCGTCGCGATTTCATGTGAGCCAATTTCTTCGCCTGTTTCATCCGTGATCTTTTGGATGACTTGGCTGAACGCGACTTGCAGTCGGCGTGGCAAACGGAAACCCAATTCGCTTTCCACCAAAAACGCAACTCCGCCCTTCCCTGATTGCGAATTGACGCGAATCACGGGATCGTACTGGCGGCCAATGTCGGCTGGGTCGATTGTCAGGTAAGGCACTTCAAACAACTCTTGCCCGGTTTCTTCCATCGCGTCGTAGCCCTTTTTGATCGCGTCTTGGTGCGAACCGGAAAAGGCCGTGAAGACCAGGTCGCCCGCATAAGGCATTCTCTCAGGGACTTTGATCTCCGTGCAGAATTCTGCTACCCGGCGGACTTCCTTGATATTGGAAAAATCGAGTGTCGAATCGATTCCCTGCGTCGTCATGTTCAGCGCCATCGTCACGATGTCTAAATTACCGGTGCGTTCCCCGTTGCCGAACAGTGTGCCTTCGACACGGTCAGCGCCGGCTAGCAACGCAAGTTCTGACGCTGCGATACCGGTGCCACGGTCATTGTGCGTGTGAAGCGAAATGATGCTTTGGTCACGATGCTTGAACAGTCGGCAGAAAAGTTCGATCTGATCAGCGTGGACATTCGGTGTCGACAGTTCCACGGTCGACGGCAGGTTCATGATCGCCTTGTTGTCGACGGTCGGTTGCCAGACATCGCAAACGGCATCGCAAATTTCAGCCGCGAATTCCATCTCCGTTCCCGTAAAGCTCTCCGGCGAATATTGGTAGCGAATGACATCGTTTTTGACATCGCCAGCTAATTGATGAATCAGCTTTGCACCATCGACGGCAATTTTGACAACGTCCGCCTTGTCAGCGCGAAAAACAACTCTTCGTTGCAGCGTTGATGTGGAATTGTACAAGTGAACGATGGACTGTTTCGCACCGCGGATCGCCTCAAACGTGCGTTCGATCAAATGCGGACGAGCCTGAGTCAGGACTTGAATCGTCACGTCATCGGGGATCAGATCCTTTTCGATCAGCTCACGTACGAAAGCGAAATCCGTTTCCGATGCTGCCGGAAAGCCAACTTCGATTTCTTTGAAGCCGATTTTCAGTAGCTCGCGAAACAGCTCCATTTTCTTCGCCGGACCCATTGGATTGATCAACGCTTGGTTGCCGTCGCGAAGGTCAACGCTGCACCAGATGGGTGCTTTTGTGATGGTGTGGTTGGGCCAAGTCCGATCGGGCAAATTGATCGGTGGAAAAGGCTGGTATTTCGACATGTTGATGTCTCGCGTTGGATTGCGATCGAAAAAGCAAAAGTAGGTTTGGGCACAAAAAAACCCGAGTCTGATGCTCTACACAGAGCGACTCGGGAACGTTGTCTTTCAAATGGTGATCACTTGCTAGTGATCGTGACAAACCCTCATCGCCCGCCAAGACGGCGTCGGAGTAGCAGGAATGGAACGCTTGTCATGGGCGCATCATAAGCAGGGTAACTGCGTGGCGTCAACGGTTGTATCGAACTGAAGATCAGACGCGGTTGCAGCGGGTTGGGTCAGCTTGCTCGTGTTCGGATCGACCGCACCACATCGCAAAAGTTGGTTGCCGAAGTCTCAGGCGTCGCGTCGGCGGCTGTTTTCCGAGCAGCAGCACTCATTCGCACAAGCTCCGAATGCCCTATGCGAAGTGCCGCGTTGATCGCGTGTTTCACCGATTCTTCGTCAAGCGGGTCGAATCGCCATCCGTTTTCGCCTTCGATCACCTTGGCCTCGACTGACTGGGCTAAGACACTGCCTAAAACGGGTAGCCCAGATGCCATGGCTTCGATTGGGACCAAGCCCCATTCGTCACCCAGGGTTGGGAAGACACAGATGTCCGCAGCTTGGTTCGCTGCGGCAAGTTGTTCGCTATTGCAGTGGCCCAGCAAATCAATCTCTAACCGGTCTGTTGCGAGAGCCTTTACTTGGTCCGACAGCGGGCCGTCGCCTGCGATAGAAAGGGTGACTCGAGTGTGATCGTGCTGAGCAAGGTAGTCGGATAGCAACTGGGTGAAGGGGAGAATGCCTTTCCGGTCGCTGAGAACACCACAGTAAAACAGTCGGCGATGACCATCTGCGCTGAAGGTCTGTTGGCCCTGGTAGGTGGTCTCGTGATCGATGCAATACGGGAAATGAAAGAGCTGGTCGTCAGCAAATCCAATCGATTCCAGGTACCGTTTGCAGCTTGGACCGTTGTAGGTCGCAAAGTCAACACGCGACTTGATGAAGCGACGCGTCAGTCTGCGCAGCATGCCACGTTCGTTTTCGATGTGGTCGGCCATGTTGCCGACCATGACAAGCGGGGATTTGCGATGAGTCAGTCTGTAAAGACTGCTCAGCACGGTTCTCATTCCCATCTCGTAACTGAACACAATGTCCGGCTTCAGTTCCTTGAGTGATTTGACGGTGTCGGTGGGAATGTGAATGTAGTTAGGCTCGTTGAATCCAGACGAGTGCTTCCATCTGGCTGTAATCATCTTGTTTTTTTGAATGCGTACATCCAAGTCACCCCAATCCGCCTGCCAGGCTCGATCGGGTTCCATGTCGGTTGATAGCAGGATCGTGAGCTTTCCTACCTGCTTAGCGACTTCTTGAAAGACCAGGGAATGGTGTCGACGCAAATAATTCGTCAGCACAACCACGTGGGCATTCTGAATGGGTGGCATGATTTTGGCGAAGCGTTGACTCATGGTCGATCGAGTGAGGGTAATTCTGGTGTCTGTTGACGAAGGCGGAGGCAGCTTATCGCATCGGGAGTGCATTGAAACGGGCGTTCGAAGTGCACTGCCTCCCACCGCCCATCGAGATGATGAATCGCCTAACAGAAGTTGAGCTGTCTAGGTGGGTTGGAAGACTTTTTCAGCTGATCTTATTTGCAGTGTGAAGATTGCGAGGCCCCAATACGGGTAATTCCGCCTCGTTTTTCCTCCTGTGGGTGATCAATCCGCACGCCAGTCTATTTGCGTGCGGCTTGCGTACGCTTTGCGTGATGCTATGGTGGGTGTTGTGAATCAAAGCTATTTCAAATTGGGAACAACAATATGCCGTTTTTAATGGTAAATCTGGACGACGTCGCGGATTGTCGCAAAGCGCTCCATCATCTGCGACGACGTGTCCGCCGCATGGACGCAGGGCCTTGCGGTCCCGATGACGAGGGTCGAAGGCCCGGTCCCCCGCGCGGCGACCATGAACCTGGACCACCCAGAGGGCGTGGCCGGAAGAAGCATCGTGGAGGACGGGGCTCAGAAGCACGGGGCCCAGAAGCACGGGGCCCAGAAGCACGGGGCCCAGAAGCACGGGGCCCAGAAGCACG
>CAYUGI010000080.1:0-7476 GCA_964444105.1 uncultured Pirellulaceae bacterium | reverse complement strand
GGGGGCTGAGACACGCGGCCCAGAAGGACGGGGGCCTGGAGGGCGGAGAGGTCCGATCGATCCGCGTGCGACACTGAAGGAAAAATTGCAACGTGTCAGGCAGCGTGGGGTTTGGCGGTTCCTGGCCGGTATCGCCCAGTTGAGCGACGAGCCACGTTCATTGGCGGAATTTGATGAGGCGCTGGATCTGCCCAAGAACAAGATGCGATCAACGAAAGCGATTTTTGCGAAACTGGAGAACCGACTTGAGGTGCAGTTTTTGGTTGCTGATCCTGGGGGCGAAGAAGACGAATCAGGAAACCCACGCTATGTGATGCCCAAGCGCATTCGCAAGCAGGTCAAGAATTTGATCGAAGACTGATTCGACGATGTGGGCATCGTCGCTCGCGCGAAACTACCATGGTCGTCTTGCTTGGGCGCTAGCTGTTCGTTTCATCTTTGGGTTCAGTAGGCGGGGGCATGCAAGGCCACGTGAAGTTGAACGTCGCGCCTCCGCCTTCCTCGCTACTCAATTCAATGCTTCCCCCGTGGCTCTCGACTTGCTTTTTCACAATTGCTAGTCCCATGCCTGTGCCATCGACGATGTCGTCTGAGACACGCTGGTACATTTCAAACACTTTGGAGTGATGCTGAGGTGCGATGCCACGTCCATTATCGGCGACCATAAAATGGACTTCATCACCGACTCGTGTCGCGTGAATTTCAATTTTTCCGTCACGACCTTTGTCGTTGTATTTAACGCCGTTGGTGATCAAATTTAGCAAGACTTGGTTCAACGGCGTCTTGACGGTGTAAAAGTTGAACGTCGGGCTGAGCAGTTGGATTCGAAATCCTGCCGGTTTGTCAATGATCATGACAAGCGAGGCGATAAGTAGACCAATGTCGATGCACTCGGGATGGGGGTCCGCTTTGCCAGCACGAGAATAGTCCAGCAGTTCGCTCAGAAGTCGTTCCATTTTCGTGACACGTTTTTGCATCTGTTGAAGATGCAGTCTCGACTCATCGGGCAACGAATCCCCGCAGTCTTCTTGGACCCATTGAGCCAAGTGAAGAATTCCGCGTAGCGGCGACTTCAAATCGTGTGATGCGACGTAGGCAAAGTTGTCCAATTCTTGGTTGGTCAGCTCCAACGCTTTTGCTTTTTGTTCCAGCTCCTCGGTAAGCTGCCGTGAACGCTGTAGTAGTTGACGCGTCTCTTGATTCTTTTCATTGAACACACGAGCCGCCCTGGCCATTCGGCCTATTTCGTCTTCACGATCCAGTGCGGGAATCGTTTCGACGGTTTCTCCCATGCCCAGTTTGCGAAACGTTTCGGTAATGTGCGAAATGGGGGACACAATGACGTACGACAAGCGTGTTGCCATCCAAATGGCCAGCCCGACGGCAATCAGAGATGCCGCGAGCGCAAAAAAACGAGAGCGTCCCGTCGAAACACGGCGAAGTGCAAGGTTCTGTACCCTGCGTTCCTGCACAAACGCCTTTAGCTCGTTGGAGTAAAAGACGAATTCAGATATTTCTCCCGCCATCACGACGTTGGCGTAGTACATGTAACCGCGCGTCGCTTGGAATGCCCTGGTACCGGATTGTTTGAAACGTATGATTTCCGCGTCCAGATCCCCGCAGAGGTCTTTGATCTCGCTTGAGTCCGCCTGCTTGGCAATCGCTCCGGCGGTGTCTCTAGCGCGGTGAATATGCTCCAGCGCGGCTTCGAAGTCGGCGGCGTCAGGTTCGACAAAGTAGTTTTGCAGTGATCGGTACGCAGCCGCGTTCGATTGGGCTAATTGGATCACCAGAATACCCAGGTCGGCCTCGTCCCCATCGGGGATGCGCTGCTTCAGCTGGTCAATCAAATTCTCTACGCTGTCGTATTGAATCGGAAGGTCCTTCAGGACCAACTGCGTCCGCACGGTCCGCTCTTTGGCCGCGTACTGAAGTTGATCGCCAAAAGACGTCAGCAGTTGGCTCATTTCATCAAGCGTTGATTGAAGTGGCTTGGAGTCGGAGGCTTGTTGAACGTTCGCAATATCCTCGATCAATTTTGCTTGGATCGATTGAGCCGCTGTCAATTGTGAATCGGTGCCTGTGTTGAGGTACTTCTCGGCTCGTGCCTTCAATTCTTGAACATTTCGGTCAAGCTCGCCCACATTCAGTAGCGTCTGTTCGGACTTTTCGTATGCAGCGAAGTTATCGAGCAGCTTCGACTGGCCGACCCATCCAATGACCGTACTGATTACGCACAAAGCCACTAGCACGCAGCAGGTAGCGTAGATGCGTCGTCGAAGTGAAGCGTGTTGTGGGCGTAAAATATCCAAGATCTGCTCAATCTATCGATTGGTGACGTTTCGGATCGAAACACTGGCGTGATTAACCAGACAGGAACTCGTTCCAGCGCTGCAGGCTGTACTCGTAGGTGCTCATTACCGTATTCCAAACGGCAACATTCTCGAATCGGCGTTCGTACGATCCGCCATCCCTCATGCGACCTTTCTTGGCGACGACTTTACCATGCGTGCCAACCAAGTCTTCACGGGCGGGTTTGCCTTGATACCAGTAATCCCATTCCGCATCGCTCAATTCTGATCGTGAACGCTGCGGATTAGAAATGTAGTAGCCTTGTCTGGCGATAAAAGCGCCGGGCCAGCCCGATAGCCACCAATTCATGTACTCGTACGCAAGGTTCTTCACATCGCCGTCGGTAGCCGAAGACAGGCACATCACGCCATGCCAGGCGCGGTAGCCTTCTTTCGGTGCGGCATAAACGCAGTCGATTCCTTTGGCGCGAAGATCAAACACTGCAGGTGAGAACATGCTTTCGATCGTCGATTCCCCGCGTTCCATTAACTTTACAGATGCGGGCACGCTGCTCCAGATACCTCGGAAATGCCCATTTCGCCTGAACTCCAATAGCACGGCGAACAAGGCATCGATTTCTGCTTTGGTCATGTCACCGATGTCCGCGAATTTCACCAAGCCTTTGGATTGCGCGGCGAGTGCCAAATCAAACAACCCAATCGTTGGCTCGTTGACGATCGCCACCTTGCCGTGGTGTTCTTCGTCAAGCAGCCATCCCCAGCTTTCGGTTTCGTATGCCTTGCCCTTTGCGATGACGCCCGCGTTGTAGCCAAACGAATCAACGTTGTGAACGTAAGGAAGAAAGCTTGCTTGCTTGGTTGCCTCGCCACCAAGCTGCTGGTTTTTTTGAATGAACAAGAGTCGGTTGGGCGCATCGCCAGCACCCAGATTCGCGTTCGGAGTGAGTCGACCGACGCGAGTCAGGTCATTGATTTCTGACCAATTAGCAATGCGGTCGATTTCAATCGGTTGAATCGCACCCGCTTGCCAAAGCACACGGATACTGTTGGACCATTGTTCATACAGATCAAATGATTCGGGCTGAGTCGATGCTTTGTGAAGCACCTGAGCGCTGCCGCCTGGTGAAAACTGGATCTCTATGCCGAGATCCGCTTGCGCACGTTGCCGAATCTGCTCTTGCAGTGTGACGTGTGTCCCAAGGACTCTTAGCACACGCTTTTTCTTGACGATGATGCTCGGTGGGTTTTCGGCCGACCAGCTGATTCCCGCAGGGGTTACGCCAGCGGAGCTGATTGCGATCGATGCAGTCATCTTGCCGACTTTGCTCATCGCGTGTCTGCGACTGATTTTTTTCATGCCGCTAGTCCTATCGAACATCCACGTAGTCCATTCCAGCGGCTTTCGCGGCTTGGAACCCCAAGGGGGAATCTTCGTAAACGAGGCATCGTGTCGGATCGACGCCAAGCAGTTCGGCTGCTTTGAGAAAAACGTCTGGCTCTGGTTTGTGCTTCTTTGTGTCTTCGGCTGCGACCACGACAGGAAATGCATCGGTTAAACCAATGATCTCCAATTGAGCGAGAACAACTTCTTTTTCGCTTCCCGACGCAACGGCCATCGGCATCGTGCCGAGATAGGTGCGTGCGATTTCGCAGACATCCGCACGCGGCTTTAAATCGCTGATTCGATTCATGAATGCGATTTCTTTCTCGTTCGCGACGCTCTTTGCATCGAGAGGAAGGCCATTTTCATCCGCCAAAATCGCGACGATCGTTTCGGTACGCATTCCGCCCATCGCGTAAAAACGATCTTCTGTGAAATCGATGCCGTGGCGTGACATCGTTTCGCGCCAAGCAATGAAGTGAATTGGCATGGAATCGGTTAGTGTTCCATCGCAATCGAAGATCAGGCCGCTGTATTGTTGGTTCAAATCCACTTGAGGTCTCTTTGTCGATAAGATTGAATGAGAAACATACCGCATTGTCTCCCCTGAAAGTGATTTTGCGATGGACTTCGTCTAACGATTCTTGTTGAAACGAGCCAAACGATGCGTCAACGGTCTGCAGCTACCCGGATCTTCGCCAGTCTATTTATGGCGTTTGCCGTTCTCTCAGTGCCTTCGTCACGGGCAGATGATGCCAAAACAGTCGAACTGGCCGCTGCGAAAACCGCGTTGTCAAAGGCAACCAAGTTTATGCGTCAGCATGTCTCTGTCGAAGGCGGGTACTCTTGGTTCTCCAGTGCCGATGGCAAGCTAAGCCACGGCGAAGGTGTGGCTGGCCGCGAGCGCGTGTGGGTGCAACCGCCAGGGTCGCCAGCGGTTGGAATGGCGATGCTGGAAGCCTATAAGGCGACCGGAGATCGTGAGCACATTCAAGCGGCTTACGATGTGGCTGAGATTTTGATGCGAGGCCAACTGCGGAGTGGTGGTTGGGGCTATTCGATTGAACTCGCTTCGTCTGCTCGCAAGAAGATTCCCTATCGTGTCGGCCCCAGCGGTGGGCCAGATAAGATCCCGCCTTTTGTGCATCCAGGCGGCTGGGATATTTGGAGCAAGCGTCGTTTGAAAACAAACAAGACGCTGATCGACGACGACACAACGCCTTCGGTAATTCGTTTCTTAGCTTCGATTGATGAAGCCTTGGGCTTTAAGGACGAGCCGGTACATGAAGCAGTCACTTACGCGCTGCAGTCGGCGATGGCGGCGCAGTATCCAATCGGGGCATGGGGACACAACTACGACCGGTTTCCACAGAAGTCGCCCAGCAAGACTCACTACCCGGTTATCAAAGCGAGCTACCCGGAGGACTGGACGCGCAGATCACAAAATGATTTCACCGGTTGCTACATGCTGAATGATCGGCAAACGATGAACATGATCGAAACGATGATGTTGTGCGCGAAGATCTACAACGACGATCGCTATTGGTACAGCGCTCGTCGCGGCGGTGAATTCCTGATTTTGGCTCAGATGCCGGATCCGCAACCCGCGTGGGCGCAGCAATACGACCGATTCATGAATCCGGTCTGGGACCGCAAGTTTGAACCACCCGCGATAACGGGAGGCGAGTCCCAGGACGCAATGCGGACATTGATTCGGCTCTACCGCGAGACCAAGGACAAGCAATTTTTGGAGCCGATTCCCAAAGCACTGGCGTATCTACGAACTTGTCTTCGGGAAGATGGCAAACTGGCACGTTACTACGAGCTGAAAACTAATCGCGCGATCTATTTCGACAAGGACTACAAATTGACGTACGACGACTCACAGATGCCGGAGCACTATGGGTTTATCCGTGATTCGCGGTTAGACAAAATCGAAGCAGAGTACGACGCCGCTCTAAAAAACCCGCAGAAGCCATGGGGCCAGCCTTCATTGCAAAGGCTTCGCGCTGATACCGTGAAGATATTGGCGGATCAGAATGACCAAGGTGCCTGGATGGAACCAGGATTCGTGCGGGATGAAAACGGAAAAAAGGTGACGCCCAAGGAAGGTGTCGTGTCGTCGCAGACCTTTGTCGACAATGTTGAAGTGCTTTGCGAATTGATAAGGCGAGTGGAGAAGTGACTGGTACCTTCGGTAAGACGCATATAAGGCAGGGACGATGGAAACGCGAATGATCGAACGACTCTTGCTCGTTGCATGGATTGCTTGTCTGGGTTTGCTGCTACCAGCGCGTTTGCTCGCCCAACCTGCGGCGAAAAAGGGCGATGCAGTTTTTTATGAGCCGATTACGGTTGTCGGTTCGGCGAAAGATGCTGATGGTGAGCCAATCGAAGGAGCAAGAATTTTCTTGGCAAGTGTTCAGGTTCGACAGCGGTTGCTTGCCGAGACAACCACCGACGCACAAGGCAACTATCGTTTCGAGGATGTCAGTCTGCCGGTGGAGCAGTCTGACCGCCCAGGCAGCGAGGACCATGGTGTATTCGAGGTGTTCGGATCGGCCGAAGGCTTCAGTACAACTTGGCGAGGACAGCGATGGTACTTTCCAGATCGGCGTTTTGAGGCTGGCGGACGTGCCAATCCCACACGCTTTGTTGGCGACCAGCCAATCCGCCAAGACTTGATTTTCCGGGCTCCTAAGAAGTTGAGCGGGCGCGTCGTTGATGAGGATGGCAAACCAATTGCTGGCACGAAAGTTGTCTTGTTCAATGCCCAGTCAGTCGCGATCGACGGCTACGACGGAGAGTTAGACGGGGATACGTATGTAGGTAGCGAGGATTTCGCGGCCTTGTATCTTTCTCGCGTGATACCCGAAGAAATGCGTTTGCGACGGACGGATGACGAAGGTCGGTTTTCGTTCGAAAACGCACGCGGCGAAACTCGTTTCCGAATGTTCGTCACGCCACCGGGCTTTTCACAGCAAACGGTCTATGCAGCCACAACAGAACCGAAGAACGTTCGTCATTTGGACACGGCGTTTCTGTTTGACGGAATGAAGATCGAGTTTCGGAAAAGACACCTCAGCCGAATCACCGTCGTCTACGGTGACACAGGGAAACCTGCCAAGAACGTGTATGTCAATGTTTACGGTGATGATGCGCACCAATCCAAGGTCACCAATGCAGACGGAGAAATTGAAGTCCGTCTGCCGGTTGGCAAGTATAAAGTCGGGTATCGCGCTGAGTATGGAACACCCTACTACTCGCGTGACATGAGCGAAGACCGAATCATTCACTCAATCCGCGATGACGAGAACGGCAATCCGCTGACAGTCAAGTTGGAACGCACAGCCACTGTGCAGATCACTGTGCTGAGCGAGCCCGTTGGAAGGCCTCTTGATGGTGTCGACATTTGGGTGAAAGGGGGCGACTACTCGGGAAGCTATCGATGGCGAAGTTTTAAGCCACCAAATATTTCATCAAGCGAAAGTCCTCGCAGCAACGCCGATGGAAAGTTGCAAGTGTTTTTGCCAGAGGGTGAGTACAGAATCGGTGCTGGAAACCGCTACCCGCCTGCCAGGCATGATCCTGATACTGATGGTACGCAGCTTAAGGTCCGTGCAGGCGAGACGATGGAATTAACTCTCAGGCTTAGCCGCCGCGGTGCAAAGTGAAGAATCAAAACGTGTTGCAGGCACAGTCCCTGTGCCGCCTGCCTCAAGCACTCTCCTCGATGTCCGCGCGGAAAAAGCCAGAACCGCAGGCGGGCGGCAGAACGGAGTC
>CAYUGI010000079.1:0-24072 GCA_964444105.1 uncultured Pirellulaceae bacterium | reverse complement strand
GCGGTGACGGCAAAGAAGATGGCGACCGAAGTGATGACAACGGGACTAGCAATAGCGGCGAAGATCAGTAACGTCATGATCAGGTTCCTGGGTTACCAAGGCAAAGGCCAAGGTGAAAATTCAAAAGTTGAGTTGGTAAGCGAAGGTGTGGGGATTTCTTAGACTTTGATCGTGATAATCTTCTTGATGACCAGTGCACCAATCAGCTGTGTGACCAAGGCCACGCAAAGCATGTAACGACCGATTTCGTCGGTGAATAATTGCATCACGTATTCGTAATTCAGTTTCAGCATCACCAAGAACAAAACAGGTGGCAGAGCCAGCAGTACTGCACCACTCATTCGGCCTTCACCCGTGAGGGCTTGGATCTGTCCAAGGATTTGAAGTCGTTCGCGAATCAGGTGACCGATCTTGTCCAGGATTTCTGCCAAGTCACCACCTGTTTGTCGCTGCAAGATCACTGCGGTCGCAAAGAACCGAAGGTCCATGTTGGGGACTCGGTTGGCCATTTCTTCGATGGCTTCGTCCAAGGGGATGCCCAAGTTTTGTTCTTCAAAAGCACGGCCGAACTCTTTGGCCAATGGGTCTTCCATCTCCGATGCGACCAAGCCGAAGCCAGCGTTGAGCGAGTGGCCAGCGCGAAGTGAGCGACCGATCAATTCCAAGGCTTCGGGCATTTGATTGCCGAATTTCGACAGTCTTCGCTTACGTTTGATCGCCAGCCAGCCCAAGGGAACCAGAGCGAATACAACGCCTAGGATGGGAGCCAAGATGACAGGGACCGGTGAGATGATGCAAAGACCAAATCCAACGGCGAACGCCGCCAGTACGATGAAGGCAAATTGTGCCGCTGGCATTTTGACGTCAGCTTGATCCAAGTAGTCGCCCAGGCCTGGCATGCGTTCGAGCAATTTGCCCATCATGCCAGAGGCGTCCTCAAATCCGCTTCCTGTCAAAAGTGATGGCTGTGATTCATCGACCGGTCCACCACGACCGCGCGAGGCCATTTGGGCCAATCGGTCTTCGGTTGCCGACGAACTACCGTCTGGCATGAAAATGTTGACGGCGAAGGCCAGGATCGATGCTACAAAAACACCGACGGCGACGATGATGACAATTCCGCTCATGACTGAACTGCTAAAGCTTGGGTTGATTACTTGGTGACTTAGTTAATTCTGAATTCGTTTCGTTGGTAGCCGGTCTTGTTGTAGATCCACTACCGAAGGCACTTAGGCCTTCATGATGACTCGCTCGCGGAAGGCACTAGCTGGCAAGCGAACGCCTGCACATTCCAGTTTGTCCATGAAGCTCGGGCGAACACCGGTGCACTCGAAGTGACCGTGTGCTTTGCCGTTTTCATCGATGCCGTTTTGCTTGTAGCGGTAGATGTCCTGCATGATGATTGTGTCTTGCTCCATGCCGACAACTTCGGTGATCGCCGTCACGCGGCGTGGTCCACCCTGTAGTCGGTTGGCTTGGATCAAAACATCGACCGCTCCAGAAACCTGTTGACGAATCGCTTTGACGGGCAGTTCAAAACCGCTCATCATCACGAGAGTTTCCAGTCGGGCGATCGCGTCACGTGGTGTGTTGGCGTGAATCGTGGTCAGCGATCCGTCGTGACCCGTGTTCATGGCCTGAAGCATGTCCAAGGTCTCTCCACCACGACATTCGCCGATGATGATTCGCTCAGGACGCATACGCAGTGCATTCTTGACGAGGTCCGTTGCGGTGACCGCTCCGGTGCCTTCGATGTTCGGTGGACGTGTTTCCAAACGAACGATGTGGTCTTGTTGAAGTTGCAATTCGGCCGCGTCTTCGATTGTCACGATTCGGTCTTCATGGCCGATGAACGATGACAGCGTGTTCAGCAACGTTGTCTTACCTGAACCAGTACCGCCGGCGATAATCATGTTCAAGCGAGCCTTGATGCAGCCCTCAAGCAACATCACCATTTCGGGCGTGAATGCTTTGTAGTTCAGCAGGTCTTCCAGCTTCAGTGGGTTGCTACCGAAACGACGAATCGAAACGGCTGCTCCGTCCAGCGCCAACGGTGGAATAATCGCGTTGACTCGCGAGCCGTCTTCCAAGCGAGCGTCAACCATCGGGCAGGTTTCGTCAACACGTCGACCAACCTTACTAACGATTCGGTCGATGATCTGCAGCAGGTGCTTTCCGTCGCGGAATTCCACGTCGGTCTTTTGCATTTGGCCGCCTTTTTCGACGTAGATGCTCTTGGGGCCGTTGATCAGAATATCGCTGACAGCTGGATCTTTCAGGATCAGCTCTAGCGGGCCCAGTCCGAATGTTTCGTCGAGAACTTCGTCGACGATTTTTTCTCGTTCTTGACGGTTCAGCAGTGTTTCTTCGGCATCGCAGAGGTGCTCAACAACGAGGCGGATCTCCTTGCGAAGCGTGTCGCCTTTCATGTCACCGACGCGAGACAGGTCAAGCTTGTCGACCAGCTTGCCGTGAATACGGCGTTTGATTTCTTCAAACTTGTCGCTGCTGGTTTTTTTGGCTGTTGCGGCTGGTTGTTGAGTGGCCATCTGTCAGTATTCCTTGGTCGCGTTTGCTCTGTTTGGTCCCGTGAGGCTCATCAAGTGCGGTTGATGAGTCGTTGATGGTGGGGTTGTATGGTTTGAGTCACTTACGCAGACCTTCTGCGGTTCTCGAACCAATCGACCCAAACAAACATAGAACGTGATTAGGGATGTGCCGGAATTACTCGTAAGGTTTTGGTGATCGAATTGGTTTGCGTAGTCCTTTCAGTGTGACAGGGTTCCCTCCTGGTCAGCGAAGCAATAACACAATGATGAGCGCATGAAAAAACGCTTGAGTGTTTGATCCACCCAAGCGTTTGTATCGTCAGACTGTTTGCGATGGTGAGATCACCAAGGGCCGCGGACGTAGTAATAACCGAACTGATCGGTATGACTGCGATTGGGCCAAGCTGGCGTGGGGCGGAATGCTCCGCGACCTGCTGCACCAGGTGAATTGGCACTGCGGCCAAATTGGTGGTGGATCGGCTGCATCAAGTTCTGGCTGACACCCCATGAATAGGTCTGTCGCATGTGTGCCGTTGGCGGCACGACCAAGGCCGTTGGCTGTCCGTACTGCTGAGCGTAATAGCCCCCATGCCAGGGTCGGTCCATCGAAAAATTGTGGGACCAAACTTGGTACTGAGCATACGGGTCACCAGCTTGTGACTCCTGGGCAGTTGCAGCAACTAGCATCGTCAACAGACCAGCAGCCAGGATGATTTTTTGGTTCATGGAATGATCGATTTACGAGTGAGTGGACGATGAACGCCGAATAGATTTTTCGACTGGACCTGACTCAGCCAACCGTGCTCAGTCAGGTGGTGTTTGAGCCGCTTTCGCTTCCTAGCGAGGCAGACGAATCTTGTTCCAATACAGATTGCTGAGAGCAGTCTTTACCGGCGGAGCGTAATAAATCGCGCGGGTGCGATTCATACCACGACCGTTGTCATAGTAGTTATGAAAACGATTTTTGTGCCAATACAGGTACTCTTCTGGGTGAAAAGGCTGATACGTGTAGTACGTATGCCCAACGTGTGCGGGAACCGGGCCCGGCGAGAGATACATCTGCGCGTTGGCACGATTTGCGTAGCCTTGCGTGTAGTAGTTGTAGAACAGATCGGGTTGACCGTATGTCCGTTCATTCATCCCGTAGCCGCCCATCTCGTGGCCTGCCGATCCATCTTCGACGATCGATTCGCCGCCGTAATTTCCGTCGGCGCTGGAAACGTCGCCAACGTAGCCGCCCGCCGCTTCATCGCTGACAACCTGGCTGCTGACAACAAATTCGTTTGCGTGAACCTCATTCACGTGGGCCAAGAAACTGACGCCCAATGAGAGCATGATCGCGATTGTGGGAACGATCTTCGCTGGAAAGATGGCAGAGAGTTTCATGGGTTTGGTTCCTCCGAGAACCTTGCTGTCTTCAAATGTCCGTATTTCTTCGCCCATCCACGACCCGAAAACCACGATGAGTCCCAAGTCCTGGCAGGTATCGCTGTCCTTCGGCGATTCGAGAGCCGATTCAATAGGTTTCAGCCATTCGTTGTTCTCAACGGTGTGACAGGAGTATCCGATACAACTGGTACCAGCCCGTTACATTGAGACGTCAGGGCTGCAAAGCGGCAGGACACAGCACGGTTTCCAAATAGCCTCGCTTATCGGTATAAACTCCCGGCCGCAAAGGCGATGCATTTTGCCTAGGGTGCCGTGCTGGCGTCACTACGGCTTCATTCACGATCTATACGTATTCGAGAAAAGGATATTCCGGAGTGGCAAAAGGTCGATCTCGCAAAGGTGCTGGTGGTTCCGGCGGTCGCAAAAAGCGGAAATCCGCCAAGCAGTCCGACGAATCGCTGTTCGACGCCATCGATGAGGATGGTCTGCTCAGTTCCATCCCGCTCCGACAAGCAGCCCAGGAACGCTATCTAAACTATTCGCTTTCGGTCATCACCAGCCGAGCGCTACCGGATGTTCGCGATGGATTGAAACCGGTCCAGCGGCGGATTCTCTACACGATGAGCCAGCAAGGGCTGACCGCGACCGCCAAGCACCGTAAGTGCGCCAAGGTCGTCGGTGATGTGATGGGTAATTATCACCCGCACGGTGATAGTTCGATCTACGAAGCGCTCGTGCGGATGGCGCAGCCGTTCTCGCTGCGCATGCCGTTGATCGATGGCAGCGGTAACTTTGGCAGTGTTGATGGCGACAACGCAGCGGCCATGCGATACACCGAATGCCGGATGACGCCGATTGCCAATGAAGTGCTGGCGGATTTGGGAACACGGACGGTTGCGTTCAAAGCCAATTACGACGGCAGCCGTGAAGAGCCCGTCGTTCTGCCCAGTCGCGTCCCCAACCTGTTGGTCAACGGCGCGACGGGAATCGCGGTCGGCATGGCAACCAACATTCCCCCGCACAACCTGAAGGAAGTCTGCAACGCGTTGCTGAAGTTGTTGAAGAACCCGGAGGTCAAGGATTACCAGCTGGTCGCCGAAGACGCGGTCCGTGGTCCGGACTTTCCCACCGGTGGGCAGATCATCAACAGCAAGGAAGAGCTTCGCGAGATCTATCAAACGGGTACGGGTTCGATCAAGCTTCGCGGGACGACGAAATTGGTCGCCAAAGGCCGTGGAGCAAAGATTCTGCAAATCGTTTCGATCCCATTTGGCGTTAACAAAGCCGCCATGGTCGAACGGATCAACGAACTGGTCTTCACCGGCAAGTTGCCGTTAGTCGTCGAAGCAAGGGATCTTTCGACCGAAGAGATCCGCGTCGATTTGCAACTCAAAAAAGACGCCGACGAAAACAAGGTGTTGGCGTATCTGTACAAGCACACGGATTTTCAAAAGAACTTCAACGTCAATCTGACGTGCCTGGTGCCAACGGAGAATCCCGAAGTCGGCCAGCCAAATCGACTGGGCCTGAAAGAAATTCTCTGGCATTTTCTGCACTTCCGCCTGGAAGTCCTGACCCGGCGGCTGCAGAACGAATTGGCCAGTCTGGAGCGACGCATTCATATCTTGAATGGTTTTGCTTTGATCTTCGACGCGCTCGACACGATCATCAAGATCATTCGCGCCAGCGACGGCAAAGCTGACGCGGCAAAAAAGATCATGAAGAAGTTTCCGCCCAAGAACGGTCGCGGTGGACTGGACGAAGAGCAGACCGATGCCATCCTTGAATTGAAACTGTACCGGCTCGCGCGTTTGGAAATCAACGTGGTGCTGGACGAGCTGAAGGACAAGAAACGTCGCGCACGTGATATCAGAAAGCTGCTTGCCGACGACGATAAAGACTACAACGAATCAGGTCGCTGGAAAATCATTCGCAGCGAGATCGAAACACTGATCAAGGACTACAGCAAAGATCCGCGCAACAAACGTCAGTCTGCGATCAACACGGTCGATGAAGAACCGGAGTACAGCGCGGAGGACTTCATCGTTGCCGAAAACTGTCACGTACTGATCACGCGTGATGGCTGGGTTAAACGCCAGAAGCTTATTGCCGATCCGGCGAAAAGCCGCGTGAGACAGGGCGACAGCGTTCTGGCTTGCGTCGCGGGTAGCACACGTGAAACGATCGGATTCTTTTCCTCCAAAGGCGTTTGCTACACGGCACGGATGGTGGACATTCCGGCGTCGACCGGTTTCGGCGATCCTGTGCAAAAGCTCTTCAAGATGAAGGATGGCGAAAAGATCATCGCCGTCATGTCGTTCGATCCGCGTGTCCTACCGGGAAACGTCAAAGAGGATCCAAAGAACCCAGATCTTTGTCCCGAGATTCATGGTTTTGCGGCTTCGTCCAACGGTTACGGACTTCGGTTCGGGCTGGAATCGTTCGTCGAACCGTCCACGCGAACCGGACGCCGTTTCGCCAGAGTGTCCGGCGATGCGTCGATCATCGACGTCGCCGCGATCGATGGGACCGAAGTGGTGCTTTCGATTTCCAAAAACTGCCGAGCCATGATCTGCGAAGTCGAAGAGATCAACTATCTCTCCGGTGCAGGCAAAGGAGTTCAGCTCTTGCGTCTTGCCAAAGACGATACGTTGCTAGGATTCAAATGCAGCAAAGGGGATCGCGATTTGTTGACTGTGAAAACCAACCGCGGCGCGAAAAAGACGATCTCGACTGCCAAGTATCGCGTCACTTCCCGAGGTGGTCGCGGCAACGAAATACAGAAGAACGGGAAGATCGCCGAGATCATTTACGCCCCGATTGAACCGCCGAAAAACTTCGATGAGTAGTTCGCTGCGAAACCGCGATAAACTGTTTCGCGTTGCTCCTTCCATTCCATCTCACAGAAAGCTGAATTTAGACCCGAAGGGTTGGTAGCCCCCGGCAAAGGGCTATCACCACTTCGTAGCTGAATCGCGACGCCAGAACTCTGCAAGCCAAACCATGAGCACCGCTACCAAATCCTATACCGCCAAGAACATCGTTGCCCTCGAAGGCCTTGATCCTGTTCGCAAGCGTCCGGGCATGTACATCGGCGGCGTGGGCATGGCCGGACTTCATCACTTGATTTGGGAAGTCGTCGATAACTCCGTCGATGAAGCGATGAACGGGCACGCTTCTGAAATCACTGTCACGCTTCACAAAGACGGCCAAACGATTTCCGTATCAGATAATGGGCGTGGCATCCCTATTGATAAGCATCCCAAGACCAAAAAGCCCGCGTTGGAAATGGTGCTTACCGTGTTGCACGCGGGCGGTAAGTTCGACGGTGACAACTACAAGACTGCGGGTGGATTGCACGGAGTGGGCGCGTCAGTGGTCAACGCGTTATCCAAACAACTGACAGCTGTTGTGCGCCGTGAAGGCGCACAGTATCGGATGACGTTTGCACGCGGTAAAGCAACGTCAAAGCTGCAAAAGTTGAAGGGCGCTATCCGCGGCAGTGGCACGACCATCACGTTCACGCCCGATGCAACCATCTTCCCCAAGATTGACTTCAATACCGAAACAATTCGTCATCGTCTGGAGACGGCTAGTTTCCTGCACCGCGGCCTGAAGGTGACGTACGTCGACGAAACCAACAAGACCAAGGAGACTTACCTTCATGAAGACGGCATAGTCGATTACCTGACCAAGGTCATGAAAGACCGAAAGGCCAATCCGATTCACGAAGCTCCTTTCACGCTTCGCAAAGATGATGAAACACGGTTGGAACTGACCGTGAAATGGACTGAATCAACGGACGAACATATCCGAAGCTATGTCAACGGAATCCCAACCGGTAATGGTGGCACGCACGAAAACGGATTCAAGGCGGGCTTGAACAAGGCCGTGCGAAACTACATCGATATGCACTCGCTGACGCCGCGCGGCGTCAAGATTTCGCACGAAGATATTCGCGAAGGCCTCGTCGCGATCGTGTCTATTTTCATTGCAGAACCACAATTTCAAGGTCAGACCAAAGACCGTTTGAACAACCCTGAAGTTCAAGCTTCCGTTGACGGAGCACTGCGTCCAGCCCTGGAACAGTGGATGAACAACAACCGCAGCACAGCCGACGCGATCATCGCCCGGATCATCGCCGCGTCACGTGCTCGCGCTGCATCGCGAGCAGCGTCTGCATCAGTGTCTCGCAAGGGTGGCGCAAAACGAACGTTGCTGCCAGGTAAGTTGAGCGATTGTTTGACGGGTGGAAAATTCAAAACCGAACTGTTCATTGTCGAAGGCGACTCGGCGGGCGGAAGTGCGAAGCAGGGTCGCGATAGAAATTACCAAGCGATCTTGCCGCTGCGAGGAAAGGTGCTCAACACTGAGAGCGCGACGCTGAAAAAGATCACCGAGAACAAAGAAATTCAGGACATGGTGTCATCATTGGGTGCCGGCATCGGACCGAATTTGGATGTAGCGAGTTTGCGTTACGATCGGATCATTCTGCTTGCCGATGCGGACTCGGACGGGCATCACATTACGACGCTGCTACTCACCTTCTTCTACCGGCACATGCCTGCGCTCATTGCCGATGGCCGGTTGTTCATTGCCGTTCCACCGCTTTTTCGTATCGACATCGGCAAAGAAACACACTGGGCAAAAGACGAAGCCCATCGCGAAGAGATCCTTGCCAAGCACACTGGCCGAGCCATTCCGGAGATCACGCGGTTCAAAGGCTTGGGCGAAATGATGCCCAAAGTTCTGTGGAATACCACACTCAATCCCGAGACGCGGACGCTTCTACGAGTCGAAATCGACGACCACTTAGAAACCGACCGCGTCATCAGCGACCTAATGGGCCGCGACGCTTCTGCGCGTTTTCGTTTTATTATGGAGCGAGCCGAAGACGCCGAAGGTATCGATATCTAAGCGTCGGTCGCTATTCGATCGGCAACGGTGTGACGCATGCATAGTGCTGTGAAAAATGAATGCACTATTTTTCTCTGGTTCGCCGGATGGTGCTTTGCTATCGATTCAGGCGAATAGCATTCTTTGCAGGTGATTTTGGCGCGGCCATCTGCAAGTTGGGTGGGGGGCACGGAGGGCAGTATTTCACAGCGGTCGATCCGTAGTCGTCATTTTGACTGTTTGATTCAGCTAGAAATGATTCACTGTGATCGATTTGATACCAGTTGTTAGGCGGGAGGCTAGATTGGTGTATGTGTCGTAAGTCGATTTGAGTAAGGGACTTAGGGAATTTATTTGGGGGTGGGACGGGTTTTTGGCGCGCTTGATGCAACGTTTGTGCACTGACTTCGGTTCTTGCGTCACGCTGACGTGGGTGACCCCTTCTGAAGTCATTCACAGACATTTATGAGGAAGAGCGTATGTTCAAGAAAATGATTTTTGCTGGAGCCCTTGTTGCTGCTGGCTTGTTCGTAGTAGGTCCCAGCGAAGCAAGCGCCGACTACTGCCGATCGGGCGGATTTTCGTATGGCCCTCGCGTCAGCACAGGCTTTTACGGCTCGCCTTACCGTTCGGCTTATCGCGGAGTGCCCGTCCATCGCAGCTACTACGGCTCGCCAGTTCGCAGTAGCTTTTACGCCCCAGCACCGATCTACCGGTCAGGCTATCGAAGTGGGTTCGGCGGGCCTAGCTTCTATGGCCGTGGCGTTCCCTTTGGGTACGGTCGCAGCGGCATTTCGATCGGCTTTGGATTCTAGCCAAGCGGCTGCGACGCATCCTTGATGCGTCACAGGGAAGCGCTAACGTAAAACGTCGGGGAGTTTGATTCGAAGGGAATCAGACTCCCCTTTTTCGTTTTGATTTTCGGTCTAATAAAGCTGCCAGTTCGTCGTTGTAACGTTAAGCAACTTCTCTTCTCTCTCCCTCCTGCGAGTCTATGGCCATGTTTCGTGCGATTCTGACAATTGGTTTTCTGACCGGTTTGGTGTTTGGGATGACGTCCACACTGTTAGGCCAAGGCATGCTGATTTCAAGCGATCCAAATAGCAGACACCGCCTACCGCGGATCACGACCAGCAATTCAAATCGACCTATTCCTGGCCAACCTGGGTTTCTGTACGACATTGCCAAGTTGGAAATCGACGCATCGATCCGGGATCAAGTTGCCCAGGTTCAAGTCGGGCAGACGTTTAAGAATCGCACGAATCGCGTCTTGCAAGTCAAGTTTGTCTTTCCGCTGCCGTATGATGGCGCGATCGATCAAATGACGTTCATGGTCGATGGTGAAGAGCTGGAAGGCCGGTTGCTGGAAGCCGACAAGGCTCGCGAAATCTATCAATCCTACGTTCGCCATAGCCAAGATCCTGCTTTGGTGCAGTGGATCGGCACGGGCATGTTTCAAACACAAGTCTTCCCGGTGCCAGCCGGTGCAGAGCGCACTGTTTCACTTCGCTACACACAACTGTGCCAGCGCAGTGGATCACTGAACGATTGGCTGTTGCCGCTTGCGCCGACGAAGTTCACTTGTAGCCCTATTGCCGAAGTCGCCATTCGTGGTCGCATTCGTAGCCAGAGCAAACTCGGAAATGTTTACAGCCCCACACACGATATCGAAGTGGAGCGTGACGGCGATAACGTGGTGAAATTCCAGTACAAGGCGAAAGGCAAAGTGCCCGATAGCGATTTCCGCATGATGTGGGACACGGGAGATTCGCCAGTGCAGCTTTCGGTTGTCGCACATCGTCCCAAGAAAAACGAGGACGGCTATTTCATGTTGATGATTCAGCCACAGTTTCCCGCGGCGGTTGGCGATCAGAAGAAGATCGGCAAGAACGTCATTCTGGTGATGGACAAAAGCGGGAGTATGAAGGGGGAAAAGATCGATCAAGCTCGCCGGGCCGCCAACTACGTGGTCGGCAAACTGAAGGGTCGAGATCGATTCACCTTGTTCAACTATGACAGCGTGGTGGAGAACTTTCGTAGTGAATTGACATCGGCGGATAAGGAAACACGAACTGACGCCAAGGAATACATCGATTCGATGCTGGCTGGTGGTAGCACCAACATCGACGAAGCACTGAAGCAAGCCCTCGGCTTGGCACAGCAAGCTGACGGACCGGCTTATGTCGTATTCATGACAGATGGTCGTCCAACCGTCGGCGAGCGGAATGCGATGAAGATCGCTGACAATGCGAAGCAACGGCTTGGCGATCAGGCTCGGCTGTTTAGTCTTGGCGTTGGCCATGATGTGAACAGCCGACTGTTGGACAAGCTAGCCAGCATCTGTCTTGGTCAAACCCTTTATGTTCGCCCAGGGCAACCACTTGATCAAGTTGTCAGTCGCTTATATGACCGAATCGGAGCTCCCGCTCTGACGGATGCAAAGCTGAAATTGACGATCGATGGAAAAGAAGGCCGTACGCGGCAGTTGTACCCTTCAGAGATGTACGATCTTTTTTCGGGTGATCAGCTGGTGATCGTGGGTCGTTATCGCAAAGCCGGCAAGTTGCAGATCAAGCTCACTGGCGACTATTTGGGTGATCGGCAGGAGTTTGTCTTCGAGGATGATTTGCCCAAGACGACAGGCAGTGGCAAGAACATTTTCGTCGAACGACTTTGGGCGACACGCCGGATTGGCCAGATCATCGATGACATTGATTTGCATGGCGAGAACAAGGAAATGGTCGATGAACTGATCACGCTTTCCAAACGCCATGGAATTTTGACGCCTTACACCGCGTACTTGGCGGAGGAGGCCACGGATTTGAACGATATGCAATCGGGACGCCGCGTCACGCAGCAGAATTTGCGGTCGCTCGGTGAAGAGTCGGGACGCTTCGCATTTCAACAACGTGCTTTCAAAGGCCAGCTGAAGTCGGCGAATCGGGCCAATGAAAGTGTGGATGACATGAGCATGGATATGGCGATGTCTGGATCCCAGCCCAGCCCGGCTTTCAGTGGTGGCGGTGGCCTGGGTGGCGGTGGGGCTCAAGGTCTTAGTCGACGTCCCAGCGGACAGATATCGGCAGGCTTTGCTGCTCCCAACGTCGCTGGCGCACCTGTGAGCAACTTAGCTCAAACCAGCAAACCCACTGAATCGCCGAAACGCAAATCGATCTCCGAAGTGGTGAAGCGAATTGGATCGAAAACGTTCTATTTGCGGTCGGAACGCTTGGTTGATTCGGAAGCCACGAAGGATCAGATCGACGCGGCCAAAACGGTCGTGCAGTTCAGCGACGAGTACTTCGACTTGTTGAAGGACTTGGACGAGGCGCAAAAGAAATACTTGGCCCAAGAGAAAGAAGTCTTGGTGCTCGTAGGCGATCAGGCCTACGTGATCACGTTGGCGAAGTAGTTGTCCCGCCAGGCCCTGGCGGGACAAGGGCTGATTGAACGCAGGATTCCGTCAGGGCCTGCCGGAACAACATGGGCTCGGTTGCGTCAGGGCCTGACGCAACAACTTAGCTGCAAAGCTGCTTAATTTCAGCTTCTGTGAACTTGTGCTCCAGCCGCGCGCCCATTTGTGCGACGACTCGTGCGGCGGCGTGCGATGCAAGGTGACCGGCTTGCTGCCAGTTCATGCCATTGGTGATTCCGTACAAGAGGGCTCCCGCATACATGTCGCCGGCACCTGTCGTATCAAGTGCGCTGACTTGAACTCCTTCAACAGGAAGCGCTTCGCCACCGTGCATCACAATCGAACCTTTGTCGCCCAAAGTTAGAGCCACATTTTGACAGTGCTCGTGAATTTTGGCGGCACCTTTGATCGGGTCTGACTCGCCGGTCAAGCTCTTCGCTTCTTCCTCGTTGCAGAAAAACAAATCAACCGGTCCGGTGATCAATTCCCAGATTTCATCTTTCAACATGTTTACAAGGAACGGATCCGATGCAGTGAAGGCAACTTTGACGTCGTTTGCTTTCGCGATGTCGATGGCTTTGTGGGCTGCCGCTTTGCCGTCAGGACCAGGCAGTAGGTAACCTTCGATATAGACGTACTCGGATTCCTTAATCAACGATTCGTCAATGTCATCGACGCCCAGTGTGGCCGACGCACCTAAGTTGGTCAGCATGGTTCTTTGTGCGTCTTCGGTAATCAAAACGGCGCAGGTGCCCGATGGAGCATCCGCTGGCTTGACGTCAATGGCGACGCCTAGATCACGCATGTCTTTCAGGAAGAACTCGCCTGTCTCGTCGCCACCAATTTTGCCGACGAACGCTGCGGTGCCGCCGAATTCTGCCAGCGCGACGATAGTGTTCGCCGCTGACCCGCCTGCACAACGGCTGAGCGATGCACCGTGCAGTTTGCCTAGCACTTCTTTCTGTTGCGCATCATCAACCAGTGTCATGATGCCTTTATCAATTTCCAACTCAGTCAAAACGGAATCTGGAACTCGAGCTTGAATGTCTACTAGGGCGTTGCCCACACCGAATACGTCGTACTTTGCCATTGGAGCAGATGATTGAATGGAGTCGCGAAATAGGAAGCTCAACACGGTAGTTGGCACAAAGGCATTTGAGTAGGGCCAATCATTTGCTTAAAGCTTGACAATACAGAGATTAAAGGCCGCAGAATCCCACGCATGGGGCGTGCAGCTCCTTTGTCGCAAAGACAATCGTTCAGGGGATAATCGCTGAGCAATCTAGGTTTGAGAATACGAATTCTCACTCCAGCCCCTTTGCCGCCATGCACCCCACTGTTCGTCGTGCGATTGTTCACTTGGCGGTCTACTGCACTGCACTGACAGGGTTGTTGACGATATCGATTGTGTTGGAGTTGATTTTGCTGGGCAAAGAGCAGATTCACAATCCATACATGGTGTTCGGATTCCCGCTGTTGGGTTTGGCTCAAGACGACAAAGGAACGCAGCTTCAGCGCGTCAAAATTCTGGCCATCGTCATTCCAATGGCGGCGTTGACGGCACTGCATGTTGCCATCTTGGATCATTATACTTTGGGATGTGTTCAGTCGATCTGGGATGCTCCGGTCGGAGTCCTATTGATTGTCCCGACGTTTGTTGCGTTTGAGGCTTTCAGGCGAGATGAAAAAACGCCAAGCGGGACGGCTATCCAGCCACGGGGCTAAATGGAAAATCGTAAGTATCGATGGTACTGTTAAACATCGTTATCGATTGCCCACAAAATTGATTGCTGGCCCTGCAAGAAACAAGACCAGCGGTGTGTGGGCCTCGGCTTCTTCGTCAAACATTAGGATTCATTTGTCATGATTAGATTCCTTGCATCTCTGTTTGGGTTCGTCCCCACGATCACGATTTTGGCTAACGACCATGCTCCCATTGCCAGCAGTGATGTGACGCTTGCGATCAGCGAAGGTGGCCAGGTGTATTCGTCAGGCGATGAAGTGGATATTCGCGGAGACAAGCGACCGGGGACTCGATGCCATTTTGAACGCGTCGAAGGACTAAGCGACATTGTTTCCGTCGATGTTTGTGTGAACGGACGCGCGGCGGGGGTCTTGGACAAGGATGGAAATGTCTGGCTGTGGGGCCGTGAGTGGGCTTCGACCGTTCGCGGCGAAGAAACTGATCAGTGGCATGTTCCGGCGAAACACCCGGGCTTGTCTGGCATTCGCAGTTTTTCGCTGGCGGATTCGCATCTGATCGCATTGAAGAGTAATGGCACAGTGGTGACTGCTGGATCCGACTACAGTGCGAACGATTCAGGCCAGTTGGGCACTGGCGACTTGGAAACGCCAAAGCCAACCGACGCTGACCACGGAGTGGTTTCAATACCCGGAATCGATGACGCGGTGGCGGTCGAGGCCGGAGGCGAGTTCAGTTTGATTTTGCGGAAGGACGGCACCGTTTGGGGAATGGGTATCGCCGCCATGTTGGGTGAGGTGACGGGTGTCATCAGCGACCTGAATGCGGAACCCAGGCGAATGGTTACCGCAACACCGATTGCCGGACTGTCAAACATTGCCGCCATCTCGGCGGGGCACCAATATGCCATTGCCCTTGATCGATCCGGACAAGTTTGGGGTTGGGGGTATAACCATTCGGGCCAGCTTGGCCCCGTTGTTTCTGACATCGTCTCGATGGCACCGACGAAGATTCGCGGATTCAATCACGCTAAATCGATTGCTGCTGGCTATGACTTCGTGTTGGCGGCGACCGATGCAGGAAAAGTGATCGCGATCGGTGGAAATGTGTACGGTGCCCTTGGCGATGACGGCGGCGAATTGGAAGGTGCCCAGCGAACGATTTCAGGACTCAGGGATGTCTCGGAAGTCTACGCTGGGCACTACAGTGGATTCGCAAAAACGGAATCCGGCGAGCTTTGGGGATGGGGCTCCAACAGTCGTTCAGTCGGAGGATTCCACGCGACTTCGGGTGAAGGATTCCTACCGCCAACGAAGATCGATGTTCATCTGAAACCGATGCCAGAGAGCAAGACCATCGCTGGCCGTGGTGTGAAAGCAAACGTGATTTTTGAGTTTCAAGACTATTTCTTTGAGAAGCAGTCCATGACACTCACTGTCGATTCCAAGGTCGTTGGTAGCGTAGAGTTGAATGAACAGAATGATGAACAGGCCTTTGCCCTGGAAATTCCAGCGGGCGTAACACACTACAGCGTGACCGGCACCGGTACAGACGAAGCAGGGAAAACAGCGCTGATCGAAGGCCGCGGCGTCTTCGTTGTACAACCCGAAACAGTACGCGACGATTTTGACGCGCGCGTCAAGAAAGATGGCTTGATTGCGGCGACCAAGGCGTTGATGCAGCGATTCGAGACGGCACTTGGAGAGGGTGATTCGCGCCGCGTCGCGTTCACACACGGTGAACCATTGACCGATGCGAACTTGGACGAAATCGAAGCCAAGCTTGGTCGATCGTTGCCAGCGTCGTATCGAGATGCGCTAAAGATGATTGGGCCGTTTCGCATCGGATCACCTGATAGCCCGCATCCTCGCGCGTCGTTGATGGTTCCTGACAAAGCGCGCCACTTGCTCTGGTACGCCAAGGAGGCAGAACGCTATTCGGGCGACAATGCGGCAGAGATCGATGCCAAGAAGATCCCTGAAAAGGATTTGTTTCGCGACATTATCGACAGCTTTGGATACATGCGCGACGAAATGACTCGTGCCGAAACAGTGAACCAGCGGCCCCGTTGGGAGCGAAACTTGATTGTGGGTACGACCGAAGACGATTTGTATTTGTTGATTGGAGGGCACCAAGCTAATTCAGATTGGGATTTCTCGACGCTCTGGGCTCCGTTCTTCCATGAAATCCAGAACGACGACGGTGATCGTGAGTATTTCCAGTGGGCAGAGGTCGCCGGTTCGGATACCAACGAAGAGGTCCAAGGGTATTTAGCGGACGCAGTTTACGCTGCGTTGTTCGCGGAGTATTCGGTCCTCGGCATCGCACCGATTCAGTCCACCCCGACCAATGAAGTGGAGTATGTGATGTTCGAGATCAGCAACCAGGAGGAACCCGAGGGAAGCAAACCCTACCAGGGAACACTGACGAGCGATGGCTGGTAGTGTTCTTCGCGATTCAGCGAGAGCTAGGGAGCGTCGCCGATGCAATACAGATGCTGGGCCGTTCGCAGAAAGATACGCCCCTCCGCGACTGCGGGCGTGCCCCACGCTTGTTGATCTAGTTCGTTCACCGACACGATCTTGAATTCGTCGCCGGCAGCGATGACGTGCGTGTTCCCGGTCGAATCCATTGCGAACAGATGCTTACCGTCGGTCCAGGGTGAGGCCCAAAAAGCTCCCGCACCGCGAACACGCTTTTCATATTCGATTTCCCCTGTTTCAACGTCGACGCAATGGACAATGCCACGACTCCGTTCCAAGAAATACAAGTTTCCATCGAGGTGGGTCGGCGATGCCATCTGAATTCCAGAATCGTCCATTCGCCATTCTACGAATTCGCTCGATGTGGCGTCATTGGGTGGTGTGATGTCACCTGACCCGCCCGGTTTGATGCGGTGTAGACGACCACCGCCGTCATCTGCACCGCCACGGTTGCGGAATTCGTTGCCAACGTAAAGCCGATCACCAATTGCGACTGGCGTTGCAGAACTGCGGCCTTTGTTCATGTCTAACTGCCAAAGCAAGTTGCCGGTTGCAGGATCGTAGGAACGATAAATCATCCCGCCCAAAATCAGTTCTTCGCGAAGCGAGTTTTTCCAAATCATCGGACTGCTGTATTGCGACGCTTCATCTCGATCAACGCGCCAGAGCTCTTCTCCGGTGTTCTTGTTTAACGCGACTACGAAAGATTGCTCCTGGTTGTCAGCTTGAATGAATAGTCGATCGCCGGACATCGTTGGCGAACTGGCCGTTCCCCAGCCGGCACGCATTTCGTAAACGCCGAGGTCTTTTTGCCAAACGATGTTGCCTTCCAAATCTACGCAATGTACGCCGTTCATACCGAAGTAGGCATAAATGTGTTTGCCATCGATGATCGGAGTCTCGGTTGCGTAAGTGTTGGTGCTATGTCGGGGGATCGGCGGCTTGCCTTCCTTTACGCTCTTTTGCCAATGCAGTTTTCCCGTCTTGGCGTCAATGCAAACCACTTGATATCGATACGGCACATTTACCAAGTCATTGCGATTGCGTCCGTAGCCGCCACTATGTGCTTCGGGGCCTGTCTTGTCGTGGTCCGCTACATTCGATGGAACGGCGGCAGTTACGTAGAGTCGATCTTCCCAGACGATTGGCTGTGACCAGCCTTCGCCGGGGAGCGATATTTTCCAACGGATGTTCTTGAGGTTTCCTTCGGCATCCGACCATGTTGTCGGCAAAGGTTGTGACGAAATAGCGTCTCCGTTAGCGCCGCGGAATTGCGGGTAGTTCTCAGCTGAACAAGGAGCCGTACCAACGACGGCTACAACAAGGAAGAATAAAGTTCGTTCTTTCACAGTTCAGTTTGTCTTAGCGTGTTCGGGTGATCTGCTGTAACTTTTTTCGCGGGAGCGGCACTATAGACTCTTGACGAGCATCGATGTTGAAAACTAAACCCGCGATCGGATTGTCATCCGCGAACATCGCAGCAAGATTTGCGATCACAAATCGTTGGCCGATGCTTTTTTTATGTCTTTCGCCGAACGAAAATCAGGATGCGTCACCTAGTTCGAGGCGTTTTCCGTAGCGGCGGATGACTTGCGATTTGAGTTCGGTGATGTCTTCTGCGGACAGCTCAGGATCTTCGTCAATCATGGTTTGGGCGAACTGACGGGCGACGGCGAGGACCTGGATGTCTTCGTTTAGGTCGGCAATTCGCATCGGCGGCAGTCCACTTTGTTTGCGGCCAAGTAGGTCGCCGGGACCACGCATGCGAAAGTCGGCTTCGGCCAACTCGAATCCGTCGTTGGTTTGCTCGAAGACTTTCAAGCGTTCGTTTTCTTCGGGCGGTTGTGGGCCATCAGTAAAAACGCAGACGTGCCCCGCATGAGTGCCTCGTGAGACGCGACCGCGAAGTTGGTGTAGCTGTGCGAGTCCAAATCGTTGTGCTCCCAGAATCGTCATCACGGTCGCGTTAGGCACGTCGATGCCGACTTCGATCACGGTCGTGCTTACCAATACTTGCAGTTTCCCGGACGCGAAATCCTGCATGATTGATTGCTTTTCATCGTTGGGCATCCCGCCGTGCAAAAGACCGACGGAAAACTCAGCAAGCGGTCCCTGAGATAGTTCGGCATAGATCGTTTCCACCGACGCGATGTCCTCGTTGTCGTCGTCGATATTCTCCGTGGCGTTGACTCGCGGCGCGACGACGAAGGCTTGTCGTCCTTCGTTCAATTGCTGCGCGACGAACGTCCACCAACGATCTCGCCAACCATCATGTGAGAGGTACGTATTGACGACGCCACGACCGGGGGGCTTTTCCTTAAGCGTGCTTAGCTCGACATCGCCAAATAACGTCATCGCGACGCTGCGTGGAATCGGTGTCGCGGACATCACCAAGTAATGCGGATCGACGCCACCGCTACGAAGCGCCACACGTTGACCAACCCCAAATTTGTGTTGTTCATCAATGACGCAAAGACCTAGCTTGGAAAATGTGACGCTGTCGCTCAGCAATGCCTGCGTGCCAACGAGAAGATCGATTTCACCCTCGGAAGTTTTTTGAAGTACATCACGTCGCTCGCCTGCCGAGAGTGATCCGCAAAGCAGACCGACACGGACGCGGCTGTCGGCGAGTGTATGCGAGAGAGTACGAAAGTGCTGCCTGGCGAGGACTTCGGTGGGTGCCATCATGACGGCTTGGTGATCGTTGGCGACAGCCAGCATCATTGCGTAGATGGCGACGACGGTCTTTCCGCTACCCACATCGCCCTGAAGCAGTCGATTCATGGGAAACTGTCGGCGCATGTCACTAGCGACTTCCGCGATCGTTGCTTTTTGGTCTCCCGTCAATTCAAACGCGAAACGCTTCAAGATCCTGGCATCGATGATCGCCGACGAAGCCAACGGTGGGGCTTGCAAGTCTGTTGTCAATCGGCGGCGACGCATTGCCAGTGCCAACTGCATTACCAACAATTCTTGGAATACGAATCGGCTTCGCGCGGCCAGAAGGGACCCTTCGTCATCGGGGTGATGGATTTGCTGAAGCGCTTGATCTATCGCCGGAAGCGTGCCGACCACATTGACGCCGCCGTTGCGAAGTGCGGCAGCGGCGTCGGATCTTAATCGCTCGGGCATGACTTCGTTCAGCGCCCCAGCGAGTGACGGCAATAACTCCCTGGTTTGCTTTCGCAGTTCGGCTTGCTTGATCCCCTCGGTCAGCGGATAAACAGGCAGGATTCTCGGGCGCGGAAGCTTTCCGTCCGCGACTCCTTCGTCCAGCAACGTGACTTTTGGATGCGTAAACTCCCAACGAAGTCCATTCAGTTTCGGTTCGCCGGAGATCATCACTTGGCGATCGAATGTCAATTGTTCAGCGCGAAACGGTTGATTGAAAAACAGAATGCGCACCGCGCCGGTGTCGTTTTCGATGATCGCCCCGAAGATCGACTTTCCGGGCGTTCGCGAAACGATTTCCGCGTCGGTGATCGTTCCAACAAGAGATGCGGGAACTCCTTCACGTAGTTGGGCGACGCTGGCCGGAGGCGCGGGAAGTTCGTAGGAACGCGGAAAAAGAAACAGTAAATCTCTGACCGTGCGCAACCCGATTTTCTCCAAACGCTTGCCGCGATTCGGCCCAACTCCCGGTAGAAATTGCAACCGCGTCGCGAGCGTTGTCTCGGCAGCTGCATTCTCCATGAAGTTGTTTCCGGAATGAAAATGTGTCGAACGTGTTTTGCTTGCAAAGCCAATCGAGGGGATAATCATCGAAAACGCCAAAACTACGAAGCGAATCGCTCACAAAACTGTGATGGCACGTCCGATTTAACTTGATGCGTTTTATCCCAATGTCCTACTTTCGCAGTTCACCGAGTTAGAAAGTTCTGGTTGGGATCTCTGATCGGGCGAATTCGGAGTTGAGTCAAGTTACATGATGTCATCGACGTCGCAGCAAACAGCAGCGACCATTACCGCAACGAATACCGACGCGATCGCGCCCGTCCCGACCACCGTTCGTGTTATTAGAACACTCGGTCACGGTCGAGCTGCGCGAGCACAGTTGGTGATGGCAACGATGGCGGATGGTAGCGAAGTCCAGTGCGTTGAAAAAGTGTTTGCACCCGGTTTGCTGACACGCCTAATCTACCGTTTCTCGTTCCAGTCGCCATTCGGCTACCAAAAGAATCGCGATGCGATCGCGACCAGCTTTTATCGTCGAAAGGTGGCGGCAGCTGTTTTTGATGCTGAAAGCGAATGTGAAGATGGCGCCTTAATGACGCCCGACGTCGCCAAGCCACTATACGTTCGCTACGACAAGCCATCCGCCGCTTGGGTTTTGGCTGCGAAGTGGGTCGATGGCCGAGGCATCATTCCGGCACCCGCCGATGCGTCAAGGTTGGGTCGAAGACTGCGATCCGTCACCACGCGCGGCCAAGCCAATTTGGTGCAGGGGAATGACGAAATCGATCAGTTGGTTGACGTGATGGGACGAACCGAGTCGCTGCTGGGTCGTTGTGGTTTGTACGGCTCCGGCTGGCAAGTTGCTCCACGCGCGTTGGTTTCGACGGCCAACCTGTTGCGAGTTGGCGATCAGTACACCGTGATTGATCTGGAGTCTGGTATCCCGGCGTTCTTGGTACCGAAGTACATCTTTAGCGGACTTCTCCGTGGCACGTTTCCGCCATTCGATGACCTGGACGCCAAGCAATTGCGCGGATGGATCAACGAGGAAGAGAAACTCCTGAATTTTCGCATTGGTCCCGACGCGGTCGCGCAGTTGCGAAGCGACGCGGAGAATCTCATTCATCACGACGAAGCGTGGAAGTCGTCTGAGTTCTCACTCTTCCGACGGCCTTGGACTTTGTTTTCCAAAGAACGCCGTGAAGCGTATCGCGAGGAGATCCGTCGTCGTTGGCAACAAGACGAGACGGTTGATTCATCGACGTTGGAACAATTGGATCACACGCCCATCAAGGTCGCCTGCATTTGGCTGGCGGGACTGCTGCCATCATCGCTGGGACGAATGGCGGGTCGCTTTTTCGGTCGTCAAGATGTTCGCGACAAGGCAAAGCGATTTTTGACCGACAAGGCCTACCGTACGAACAAGCTACAACAGCATCTCGCGGCGCGCTACCAACGCTGGGTCGATGTTGAACGAATTGACGCTCGGACGACGCCGCGTTCCAGCATGGGCGTGCTCCACGGTTTGCTGGAACGCTTAACACCTCCATCGCTTCACCGTTTGCTGGTCGATGTGCGTCGTCAAAAAGAAACGGCAGTCGTTTGCTTGTTGCTATTATTCAGCCGTCGTTACCAATCTTGGTTTGGGCAATCGCGCATCGAAGCAACGATTGAGCGTTGGCAAAACAGTCAGCGAATCACCGATGGACAGGCCAAAAAACTGCACGGTGATCTTTGTGGTGAAGAAGTCGGAGCCTATACACGCGGATTGGGATTGCATCTGGCGCTCAAAGCGATGGCTCCGATCATCTTGCCTGCAAAAGTCGGCGGTGTTGCGGCGTTCGCGGGAACCGGAAATCCATGGTTTCTGTTACCCATTGTGATCACGCCAATCCTGCGAACGATTTTCACCATCGGAAGCGCGATCACCAATCGCCACCAGCGGATTCCGCACGGTGAAGCGTTGATGGTGTGTTGGATCCCGACCTTTGGGTCAGCCGCCTTCTTGGTGCAGATGTTCTCCAAACGCCCCCGTTTATCGACCTTTCTCATTCGCGATGCGGCATCGAAGGTCGGTCGAAAGGTTCCGATCTATGGCGGTGCCGATTCTCGCACCGAACTGGCGTTCATTCGCGCGACGGACTTTTTGATCGAGTGGATGAAGAATTTGACCGGGGTTTCGAGACGAGTCCGATCTTTGATTGGTTTACATCAACGATCCGAGGTGACTCAAGCTGCCGACGTTCTGCCGATGAGTCCGCGAACGAGCTGGATGCGATGGCTAGACCGAAAGGCCATCGAGCAGATTGCACATCGCGAAGAGGCTGCCAATGCTGGCGACAAGTCGAGAGATCTTCGTCGAGCGGCATAACGAAGTTTAATTCTGTTTCCCATCGAAATGCAAACGGTGATTTTCATGCGTACCATCGACCATGCCAATCGCGTTTTCGCTTTGTGTTGCGTTGCGATGGCAAGTTTCGTCTTGGTCGGCTGTAGCAAGCCAGCCGAAACATCCCGCGCGTCACCCGACCGAGACGATTATGCCGTCGAGGGGACGGGCACTTCGCAAGACAACCTTCAGGCGGTCGTCGAGCCGGAGCCGGTTGAAGTCGTACCAGTTGAAACGATGGAGTTTCCAGCCGAGATGGCGCTGGAAAGTGACGATTTGCGAGGTGGGCTTGGACGATTGAACGCGCCCACTGCTCCTTTGAAAGAGATGATTGAAGAACCCATGGCCCTGGAAAGCGCCGCGGCTTCGATTCAACCGCCTGCCCTTTCGATTCCATCATCACCAACCGCACTGTCCAAGACCAGCGCACCGAGCACAATTGATCGATCGGCAAGTATGCCCGCGGGATCGACCAAGCAAGCCGACGAAAAATTTGCCCGCGTGAAAGTCTTTTACGCGACCGATCGTGCGCCGGGGGCCATTTCGCTTTCGGACTACCAACTCACTGGGGAAACACAATTGGTGAAGACAGTCGCGGGTGCTTCGCTTGCTCTGTTCGTGATTGCGTTCATCTGCTGGATTCGTCGTCGGCCGAGCCTTGGGGTGGCATCGACCGCTTTGGGCGTTGTTGCAACGGCTGCTTCGGTTGGCCTTTTCGTCGTCGGACGAACGTCGATTGAAAAACATGGAGTGACGTATTTAGGCGATCGCGGGATGTTGACGCGTGGAGTCTGTGAGGTCACCGTGCCGACGTCGCATCAGAAGGGAATGGTGGAACGACCGAGTTTGCTTCGATTTGAATTTCGTGAGGATCAGGACGAGCACATCGTCTTGACCAGCGCCGTCGAAATGCAAAAAGACGATTTCTATAAGCAGCTTTCATCCACTGTCGATGGTTCGGCGGATCGCGATATGCTCGTGTTCATTCATGGCTACAACGTTGATTTTGAGTCCGCTGTGCAGCGAACAGCACAGATTGCCGTGGATCTGCCATTCGAGGGAGTCCCGGTCTGCTACAGCTGGCCCAGCCAAGGAAAATTGCTCAGCTATTCGATTGACGAGAACAATGCTCTGTGGACGGTGACACACCTCCGAGAGTTTTTGTTGGAACTAGCTAGGGAGAGCGGAGCGGATTCGATCAATGTGGTCGCACACAGCATGGGCAATCGAGCGATGACAATGGCGATGCAGCAAATTCAGCATCAGTCGCCCGATGGATCGGATCCGATTTTTGATCGTGTCGTTTTGGCTGCACCCGATGTGGATGCCGATCGCTTTCGACGCGACCTAGCGCCGTCCCTGTTGAGTGTTGCCAATCAAGTCACGTTGTACGCTTCGTCAGATGACCGTGCCTTGATCGCATCGAAGAAAGTTCACGGCTATCCTCGGGCAGGAGAAAGCGGTGTGGACTTGGTGGTCGTGCCCGGCATCGAAACGATCGATGTTAGCGGAATCGATTTAAGCTTGCTGGGGCACAGCTATTACGGGGATAGCGATTCGATGTTGCGTGATCT
>CAYUGI010000078.1:16517-24236 GCA_964444105.1 uncultured Pirellulaceae bacterium | reverse complement strand
CCGATTGGTCGACCGAGTACTTTCGCCCCGACAACTTGGGTTCGGGATCGCAAACATCAGCTATCGGCCAAGCCCTACGCACTTTGTCTTCACCTGCTGCGTCCACGCCGGAAGACGAAACCAACGAAGAGAAAGTAGAATGAACAACCGTCGTTCCGCCGTCTGGCCACTGATGTCAGCGCTGCTCGTTCTACTTGGCTGCGAACCAGTTCCGGAACCCCATTCGTTGACCTCCTCAGAAATAGGTCAATTGGTAACGACGACGGATCAAAGCGATCTGTTTCGGTGGCCGGTACTTTCTAACCAGTGGCAAGTGACCAAACCAACCGACTTTGCTTTCCTGCGCGCCATGCCTGCGGGCGCGATGAAAGAGTTTGCCAAGAAAATCACTGGCGATCGCCGCCAACGCATTAAGGAAATTGCGAAAGCAGACACGATCGCGCCATGGAGCGTCGCCGCGTACGGGTTTTCAGATGAAGCAGCTGCGGAATTGAGAATGGTGCTTGATGAGTACGACGGGCATCCGATCAAAAAGTTCAGTGTGAAGATTCCTAGCCAGATCAAGAACCCCCACGCTCAACTGGATTTGACGGCTAGACATTTAGTGCTCAGTGGTGACAACAGTATCTGGATCGCACGACTACCATGGCGACCTTGGTGGGCACTGCCTGGAACAGACTCGTCGGACCTGGACGAACCGGGGGACGTGGAGGACTTCAAGCCAATTAAATTGGCTGACTCCGCATCGGTTGCTACCCTTGTGGGCTTTTTTGGCCAGGATGAAGATGGCGGCGACTCGCGGTGCTTTGTCGCCAAAGGCTTGCATCTCTACGTGGTAGATTGCGGAAAACGCAGTGTCATCGCGACGGCGAAATTCAAGACACCCATCATGCATTTAAGCGTTGCCACTGAAACAGGAAACGCGATCGTTGTCGATACATCAGGTGCGTTGTTTGTGACCGACGCAAAACTCAACCGTGTCTTGCGCATTGGCGAAATCGACACCAGTTTGCCCATGCCTGCGATTTCGCCCGAAGCAGCTCGAATCGCCACCTACAAAACGAAAAAGACTGGACGTGTTATTAAGCTCGAGAACGGTGACGTGGTCGATTCCTTCGATGTAGCTTTGGAGACCCCTGGTGAGCCGCTAATGATTCGTTGTTCGCGGGCTTACGACATTTGGATCGAAAAAAACGCCATCAACAAGCGTCCAAACTATCCGCAAAATCCGGGTACAGATCGCAAAGGATGGCGAACTACGCTGTATTGGGATTTGGAACAAGTACTGGATATCCACAATTTTCCGACGGAATGTTCGCAACTCTGCGTGGCAACTCGACCACAACCCAATGGTGAATCTCAGCGCGTTTTATTCGACGCTCGACTTGGCAGTCGTTCGTTTTCTCGACCCGCCGTAATGTCAACTTTTGGTGAACGTGCCTTAACCTGTGCTGCGTCAGGCGACGTGATCGCTTTTTACGATGATCAATCAGTGGATGTCTACGCTCGCGGAATGGATGCCCCGCAAGGACTGCACGCTATTTATAACCTTGGCCGTAACTGGTCATGGCAAAATCGCTT
Organism: uncultured Pirellulaceae bacterium; assembly: GCA_964444105.1. GTDB lineage: Bacteria > Planctomycetota > Planctomycetia > Pirellulales > Pirellulaceae > K23-9. The sequence continues at coordinate 22,655 of CAYUGI010000078.1, read as the reverse complement.
TGATGAACTGGAAGATCTGCACACTTTGATTCGTGCGCTGCCAGAAAACCGATTCCATCGAACACCCGAGCAGATCTATGGTGAACTGGTACGGGGGATCGGTCAGCAATGGGCATACAACCGTCAGTTGTTGACCAACGAAACGACAGTTGAGAGCGATTTGAAACTAGTCAAAGAACGCAACCCAGCCTTCGAGGCGTGGGCGAAGAAAAAGTCAACTCTCGCCATGTGCTCAGAAATTCAATATCGAACGACAGTTGCTTGGAACGTTCGTGGGTCGGGTTGGTCCAGTTCGGTGGATGCAAAGAGTTGGAAGACGTTTGAAAACGAAATCGACCAGGCAATGAAAATTTGCAACGAACTCCAACAGCGAGACGACGTTCCTGGTTGTGTGTTTTCAAAATTCATCAACCTGGCTCGCGATTCCTCCCTGGAATACAAGGATACTGCCGAACAAGTGAAACGGTACCTACAGCTTTATCCTTTTGACGCATCAATGCACATGAACATGATGAATTGGCGATTGGAGCGTTGGGGAGGAACACGTGGATCAGGATCGGCCTACGCTGGCGGTGTTGCCAAAGCAATTGGCACGCCTTGGGGAAATTTCGTCTACACTCGCTGCATCGAAGCGATTCAGGGAAACTTTCAGCATGCGTTTTTCAATTACGCCCATGTCAACGGCGCACGAGTGCTGGACGGAGTGGAACAAGGATTGCAGATGCGGTACTACCAGGAAGACAGCACGTTGACGACGATGTTTTTGTTGGCTCAGTCGCACAGCCGCAGTGATTCACCCAGTTCTTCATCAGCTTACGCCGCCCATGCAAAACGTTTGTGCCAGGAACTGGCTGAGTACTATCGTCAACGCTACCCGATGGCGGTTGCGCGTTCTGCCGACTCAGATCGATATCAACCGATTAAACAGTGGTTACCAGATTAACAATTCGCGGATTTTCTACTGCCTACTAGAATAGTCAGGTCGCCTTTCTTTTGCCCCCCACCTTAGCGATTCACCTACTGATCGAATGTTGCTATGCAATTCCTCAAGTTAGCTACGTTTGCTCTGCTGACCACAGTTCTTTCGCCCAAAGCCTTCGTGGTCGCCAATGAATCCATCGACTTCAATGAGGACATACGCTCGCTCTTGTCCAACAACTGCTTGATGTGCCATGGCCCTGATGAAGAAGAGCGAGCAGCTGGGCTGAGGCTGGACACTGAAGAAGGGGCTCATGAAGACTTGGGCGGTTACGCCGCGATCGCGCCAGGTGATCCCGATGAGAGCGAACTGCTGCTGCGTATCGTAAGCGACGACGAAGATCTGAAAATGCCTCCGCCAGGCAAAGGTCGTCCACTGACGCCGGATGAGGTGCAATTGGTTCGGCGCTGGATCTCCCAAGGCGGCAGGTACGACAAACACTGGTCTTACCAAAAGCCAGTTCGTCCCGACTTGCCTCCAGTCAAGAAATCAGGTTGGCCGCGCAGCGCAATCGACCACTTTGTTCTGGCGAAACTGGAACAAGCCAATCTGCAACCATCGCCCGAAGCCGATCGATTCGCAATCGCCAGACGTGTTGCTTTAGACCTAACGGGTTTACCGCCGACTTGGAATGAGGCTATGCAGTTCGTGCAAGATTCACAAGACAACGCCTACGAAGCGTACGTGGATCGCCTGTTGGCAAAACAGTCGTTCGGTGAACGCTGGGGCCGTGTTTGGTTGGACTTGGCGCGCTATGCAGATTCAGCCGGTTACGCCGATGACCCACCACGTACGATTTGGGCGTTTCGCGACTACGTGATCCGGTCGCTGAATGACAACAAGCCGTTTGATCAGTTCACGATCGAGCAGATCGCTGGCGACTTGCTGGAGGACCCTACCGAAGAACAATTGATCGCGACAGCGTTCCACCGCAACACGTTGACCAATAACGAAGGGGGAACGAATAACGAAGAGTTTCGCAATGTTGCCGTCGCCGACCGAGTGAACACAACGATGGCGGTTTGGATGGGCACCACAATGGCTTGCGCGCAATGCCACACGCATAAGTACGATCCAATCACGCACGAAGAGTACTTTCGTTTCTTCGCTTTCTTCAACAGCTCGCAAGACGCAGACCTTCGTGACGAGAGCCCGATCATTTCGATCTGGTCCAAAGAGCAGCAGATCCAGCGGCACGCCCTGGAAAAACAGATCGCGCAGTTGAAAACGCAAATAGCACGCCCATCGGATGAATTGAATTCGGAGCGACAAGAGTGGATCGAGAATGTCTCGACGCCTCCCGATTGGGCTGACGCCAAGCCACTGGCCGCAAGATCCGAATCTCGTGAACTATCCATCGCTTCGGACGGCAACATCAATGCCTCGGACGAGCGTCCCGAATTCGATACCTACGACGTGGACATTCAATCAAGTACTGATCCGTTGACGGCCGTCCAAATCGTGATACCCGATCAGCAAGACACGAACTTTGTGATCACGAAAGTAAAAGCCCATTGGTCACCGGCCAATTCTGACGATGCAAACGTGTCAGCCAAGTTTCTTCGCGTTGAGGTTCCAGGCAAAAAGAAGTTCGTGCATCTCGCTGAAATCCAGGCATTCAGTGGAGAAGAGAACATTGCGTTGACAGCCAAGGCAACGCAGAGTTCAACGTATAGCGACGCCGAAGCCAAACGTGTAAACGACGGAAACACCGACGGTGACTACAAGAAGCAATCAGTCTCACACACCCAGTCGCAAACATCACCCTGGATCGAATTGGAATTTTCCCGAACACTGCCGATCGACAAGATCGTCATCTTCAATCGCACAGATGGCGGCTCAAACAACGCGAATCGACTCAGTGGGTATCGAGTGGAATTGCTCGATGAATCGCGCAACGTCTTTTGGAGCGATACCCCGGCGACAGTACCGAACCCAAGCGAGGAATTCGTTCTCACAGGAAAGCGAGAACTGTCCTTCGCAGCGGCGATCGCCGACTTTTCGCAAAAGGGATTCCCTGCCCGTAGTGTTTTGGCAGCGAAAACCGGCGATAAGACAGGTTGGGCGATCGCTCCCAAAACAGGACAGCAGCACCAGCTTTCGCTTTTGCTGGCGGAACCCATGCTTCTACCGCCGGGCGTGATCACGATCCGTATCGCACAGGATTCCAAGCACCAACAACATGTGCTGAATCATTTCAAACTTCGCACCAGCTCTAGCAAGTCCGCTAAATCCTGGGCCGAGATGCCGCGTTCGATTCGCGATTTGATCCAGGTCGATCAAGCTGACTGGACACCGCAGCAAGCGAATAAGGTAGCGAACTACCATAGCAGCGTATCGCGACTTCTGAACAAGCAAAATGCGGAGCTTCAGCGAACAGAAGCAAAGCTCGCCAGCATGAAGCCTTCTACAACCGTTCCAGTGATGCGTGACTTAGCGGCGGACAAACGTCGTACGACCAACATTCAGATTCGCGGCAACTATTTGAGCATTGGAGCGGAGGTTACCGAGGGAACTCCGGCCGAGTTTCATCCGCTGCCCGACACCAAGCCAGAGCGTTCGGCCCCGAACCGTCTGGACTTGGCGCATTGGTTGATTGACAAAGACAATCCATTAACCGCTCGCGTGATTGCAAATCGCCATTGGGAACAGCTGTTCGGAACCGGCATTGTCGAAACCAGCGAGGAATTTGGCTCACAGGGCGAACTGCCGTCTCACCCGGAACTGCTGGACTGGTTGGCCGTTGAACTGCGAGATGGTGGATGGGACATCAAGCGATTTATCAAGATGATCGTCATGTCTGCAACCTATCGACAAAGCAGTGCGTCAAATCACGATGCAATCGAGACTGACCCATTCAATCGAATGCTTGCCAGGGGACCACGCTTTCGCATTTCAGCGGAAATGGTTCGCGACCAGGCACTCTTTGTCAGTGGTTTGCTAAGCAACAAAATGTATGGCGAACCCGTCAACCCGCCGCAACCTGCGTTGGGACTAAAAGCCGCGTTTGGCTCGGCGACTGACTGGAAAACCAGCGGAGGCGATGACAAGTACCGGCGTGGTATCTACACCATGTGGCGTCGCAGCAGTCCCTATCCCTCGATGGCTCAATTCGACGCGCCCAATCGCGAAGTCTGCACCGTGCGTCGCATCCGCACGAACACACCACTGCAAGCATTGGTCACGCTGAACGACCCCGTCTTTGTCGAAGCCGCACAAGCCCTAGCAAGACGGATGATCGTCGCCAGTGACTCATCCGATGAAAGAGTGCAGTATGGAATTCGCAACAGCTTGATACGCAACGCGACCACCGACGAAGTGCGACGACTGACGGGACTGGCGGACGATGCGTACAAACATTTCTTGTCCCGACCGGATGAAGCGAAACAGATGGCGACGGATCCATTGGGCGATCTACCCGACAAATCCCAAGACGTCGCTCTTTACGCAGCCTGGACCGTCGTAGGCAACGTGATTCTAAATCTCGACGAAATTTTCATGAAGCGATAGACAATGGATCCACGACTCGAACGATTACAGCTGCAAACACGACGACACTTTTTCCAGCAAACGACCGCTGGCATTGGTGGAATGGCGCTCAGTTCCCTACTGGCGGGCGAATCAAACGCTACCGAACGAGATGCGTCCAATCCGCTGGCACCACAACGACCCCATCACGTGGCCAAAGCAAAACGTGTGATCTATTTGCACATGACGGGTTCGCCACCCAACTTGGACATGTTCGACTACAAACCAGAGCTGGTCGGCCGTGATGATCAAGACTGCCCGGATGAGTTCTTAGCTGGGCGCGAGTTCGCTTTTACCAGCGGAGTACCCAAGCTGATGGGGTCTCCTCGAAAATGGGAGCGCTACGGTAAAGCCGGAATGTGGATGTCAGACGCAGTCCCACACTTCCACGGCATCGCTGATGAACTTTGCATGGTGCATTCCATGCACACCGACCAGTTCAACCACGCCCCCGCAGAACTGTTGGTTTACACCGGATCACCACGAAGCGGTCGACCATCCATGGGATCTTGGGTGACGTACGGGTTGGGTAGCGAGAACGAAAATCTGCCGGGCTTTGTCGTTTTGATTTCCAGTGGCGTTCAACCCAACGGCGGCAAAAATTCGTTTGGCAGTGGGTTCCTACCGTCGGTGTACCAAGGCGTTCAGTGTCGGTCTAAGGGGGATCCGGTTTTGTACTCGTCTGATCCACCGGGCATGAATCGTGAAATGCGACGAATGACACTGGATGCACTGAGCGACTTGAACCAAATCCAAGCGTCTGAAATGGGACACCCGGAGACGTTGACACGAATCTCGCAGTACGAGCTGGCGTTCCGAATGCAAACCGCCGTGCCAGATGTCATGAATATTTCGCAAGAGTCGCGGAAAACGCTCGATGACTATGGGGCGGTGCCAGGCGAATCCTCTTTGGCCAACAACTGCCTGCTTGCACGCCGACTCGTTGAATCGGGCGTTCGCTTTGTCCAATTGTTTGACTGGGGCTGGGATTTCCATGGGACCCGAGCGGACACGGGAATCACAGATGGCTTGACGAACAAATGCGCGACGATGGACAAGCCGATCGCTGCGTTGATTCAAGACCTGAAGCAACGCGGTCTTTACGAAGACACACTGATTGTCTGGGGTGGTGAATTTGGACGCACACCTTTTCGCGAAGGCCGTACCGCCAAGAGCAAAGTTCTTGGACGCGATCACTATCCCGATGCGTTCACGATGTGGATGGCTGGTGGTGGAACGAAGAGCGGACTGGACTACGGAGCATCTGATGAGCTTGGGTTCAGCGTCGCTGAAAAACCGGTCCACGTCCACGACATGCAAGCGACCATCTTGTACCTACTCGGTTTCGACCACGAAAAACTGACCTACCGATTTCAAGGTCGCGACTATCGCCTGACAGACGTTCACGGCGAAGTCGTGCATGACCTGATCGCTTGATGATTACTCGTCCGTCACGCAGCCTTCGCTGGCCGTTTTGACGTTCTTGATGTACTTAAACAGCGTTCCACGCGTTGCCTTCAGCGGCGGAGCAATCCAGGCATCACGTCGTTTGCCCATTTCTTGTTCTGACAAATCCACGTCCAAACGATTCTTTTCCGCATCCACTGTGACCACATCACCGTCTTGCAGCA
>CAYUGI010000078.1:0-16417 GCA_964444105.1 uncultured Pirellulaceae bacterium | reverse complement strand
GGAGCCAGAGAGCCTTTCAATATACGAATGTGCCCAGTCTCTTTGATTGGATCATTGATCGGACGCACGATCTTCTGACCCTCTTTAAGCCCCGGCACTGACTCCAAGTTTTCGGCAAGCGTTTTGCCGGTCACCGTCATGCATGACCCATCCATCAACCCTTCGCCAAGCAAGAACTTCATCACCGCGGGGGTTCCACCAATGCTATGCAAATCTTCTTGTACAAACTTGCCACTGGGCTTTAGGTCGGCCAAGAACGGGATGCGATCACTCACGCTCTGGAAGTCATCAATTGTTAAGGAAACGTCAACGGCACGAGCCATCGCGATCAAGTGAAGCACCGCATTGGTACTCCCGCCGAGTGCCATCACAGTGACCATCGCGTTCTCGAAGGCAGTGCGTGTCATGATGTCGCGCGGTTTGATGTCTGCCTCCATCAACTTCAGGATCGCAGCGGCTGCACGTCGGCACTCATCTTTTTTGTCGGGATCTTCTGCCGGAATACTCGCCGAATACGGCAACGACATACCGAGAGCCTCGATCGCTGTCGCCATCGTGTTGGCCGTGTACATGCCTCCACAGGCTCCCGCACCTGGGCAACTTGTTTGCACGATCTCTTGACGTTCTTCGTCGCTGATTTGGCCGGCAATGAATTGACCATAACACTGAAACGCACTGACGATGTCCAGCTTTTCGCCGTTCCTGAATCCTGGCTTGATCGTTCCGCCGTAGACCATGATCGCGGGACGGTTCAGGCGGCCCATCGCGATCAAACAGCCAGGCATATTCTTGTCGCAGCCCGGCAAGGCAATCAGCGAGTCATACCACTGTGCGCCCATGATCGTTTCGATCGAATCGGCAATCAGGTCGCGGCTTTGCAGGCTAAAACTCATGCCATCGGTACCCATCGAAATACCGTCGCTGACGCCAATGGTGTTGAAACGCATCCCCACCATCCCAGCTTCGGTCACGGCCGTTTTCACATCCCCGGCCAGATCCAACAGGTGCATGTTGCAACTGTTGCCTTCGTACCAAACGCTGCCGATGCCAACCTGGGGCTTGTCCATGTCTTCTCGGCTCATTCCTGTTGCGTACAACATCGCCTGAGAAGCACCCTGACTTTTCGGCTGCGTGATTTTGCTGGAGTATTTGTTTAGCTGAGACATGGTTATCAGTCGTTGAAAATTCGGTTCAGAAATTTGCTGCGGAAAATCATCTACCGGCGGGTAGACGCATGAGTTGGGGGCAGAGATTATAAGCGGAGTTGTTGGGGTAGGATTATGATCTGCTCAGAGTATTTGACAAAGGACGCTGAGGATGGAAATCTGCCGCTTCCGCGAATTTCGCTCTCCCTTGAAAGGCTTCTTCGATGATCCGTTCACTTGCCGCCACGCTTGCCTGCATGGTTTTGCTGGTATCGCTGTCGCAGCCGACAGTCGCTGACGAGTTTTCGAGAACCGCGGAGCCGCTCTTCGACGGCAAAACCACCGCCGGCTGGGAAGGCAACGGAAAGTGGTTTCGCGTCCAAGACGGCGCTATCGTAGCCGGATCATTGAAGGAAAAAATTCCCCACAACGAATTCCTCTGCACCACGAAGACCTACCGTGATTTCGATCTAAGACTCGAAGCCAAGCTTGTTGGTCAGGGAAAGAATGCGGGTGTGCAGTTTCGTTCCAAACGAATCCCGAACGACACGGAGCTGATCGGCTTTCAAGCTGACATTGGAAGCATCAAAGACAAAAGCATCTGGGGTGCTCTCTACGACGAATCGCGTCGACGCAAGTTCTTGGCCGAAGACGCCGAAGTATCGACCGCCGCCACGAAAGAGGGTTGGAACAAAATTCGCGTACTCTGCCACGGCCCGCGGATTCAGATATTCATCAACGGGCAAAAGACTGTCGATTACAACGAAACAGACAAGGACATCCCACTTTCGGGAATCATCGGGCTTCAGATTCACAGCGGACAGCCTGCCGAAGCTTGGTATCGAAACATTCGAATCGCCGAAATCAAAACGGAAGCGGCAAAATGACAGGCATCCGATTCGTCTACTTTGACCTGGGCAATATTCTTGTCTCCTTCGATCCAGATATTTCCTGCCAGAACGTCGCATCACTTTTTGATGTCTCCACCGAACAGGCGAAAGCTGCGGTCTATGACAGTGGGCTGGAGGATCGCTACGAACATGGCGAACTCTCCGAAGCTGGTTTCCTTGCTGAAGTGCGTCGCGAGCTGAACGGCAAAGATGTTGCACTTCAGGCCTTCCTAGATGCCGTGGGCAACATGTTTACGCCGATCACTTCGATGCAGCGCACGGTTCAGCAAGTTCGCGACGCTGGCTATCAAACAGGCGTCTTGTCAAACACCTGTTTCGCACACTGGGATTGGGTGAGCCGTCAACAATGGCCTGTGATGCAAGGGCCATTCGACGCATTCGTTTTGAGCTACGAAGTCGGTGCGATGAAACCTGACGCGAAAATCTATGAGGCTGCGGAAGACGCCGCTGGCGTTGCAGCAAACGAAATTCTTTTTGTCGATGACCGTCAAGAGAACGTCGATGCGGCGATCGCCAGAGGCTGGCATGCAGCACAGTGTTTCGGCGGCGCGGAATTGGAAGAGCAGCTACGCCGTTTCGAGGTCATTGATTGATTCGATTTTGAACGCCGCCGTTTCCGTGCCTGACTTCACCCTCCTGCGCAGCGGGAGGGTCGGACGCAGTAGCGGCCGGGGAGGGCTTGGTGGCTCGACACCTTGTTCGCCCTCTCCTCGCTGACGCTCGACTTTCCCCGAGGGAGAATAAATTTATCGAAAGCGCCTTCGACCAATTCAGGCGTTGATCGACACCCCACCGTCTACGTCTCAGCACAACCATGAAAAATCCAACCGAAGCGATCGCCGAACTTGCTGGCAAACTATCACTCGTTGGCAGCGAGCAATCCGTTCACGACTGCACGGGCCGAGTTCTTGCTGGTGATATCGTTGCTGATCGCGACAGCCCTGCAGCGGACGTGTCTGCGATGGATGGCTATGCCATTCGCTTGGAGAGCCTTCAAGTTTCGCACCCCATTCCCATCGCTGGTGAAGCTGCTGCCGGCGCGGCACCACCAAGTATGCAACCGGGCACTGTTGTTCGCATCTTTACCGGTGCGATCGTGCCTCGTGACTGTGAAGCTGTTGTCAAACGTGAAGACACAGAAGCACTTGACGGAGAGATTCGGTTTCTTCAGTCGGCGATGCAGACTAAGTCCGGCGAGAACATTCGACGCGCTGGCGAGAACGCGAAGGCGGGTTCGACGGTGCTGAGCCCTGGCATACAAATTTCTGCCGCCCACCGAGCAACGATGGCCAATTTCGGTGCCTTCGCCGCCGACGTTTACGCTCGCGTCCGCGTCACGTTGATCACCACGGGTGATGAAGTGGGACAGTTCGATGATTCCCCGCCGAAACCTTGGCAACTTCGCAATAGTAACCAGAGTTCGATTACCTCTCTGCTGAGCGATCGTCGTTGGATACAACATGTTGATTCCCTGCATGCCACCGACGATCAAGATCATTTGCGTAAGACGCTCGACGAGGCACTATCCCATTCCGATGCGGTGATACTCACGGGCGGTGTCTCAATGGGCGACTACGACTATGTGCCCGAGGTCGTGCGACAAGTCGGTGGTGAAGTTGTCTTTCATGGATTGCCAGTGCGGCCCGGCAAACCGATTTTGGGCGCGGCGACCGCTAGCGGAAAGCTGATTGTCGGGCTGCCGGGCAATCCGGTCAGTGCCACCATCGGCTGCGACCGATTCGCGGTTCCTTTGTTGGCAAAAATGGGCGGCCACACGCAGTGGCATCCCCCCTGCCCCGTCGTTCGCCTGGTGGATGCCGGAACGAAGACGATTCCCCTACACTGGATGCGGTTAGTGCGACTGGACGCAACGGGTGTCGCGGAACCGGTTCAGAGCAAAGGCTCCGGTGACCTCGTCTCGCTGGGTCACAGCACCGGTTATGTCGAAATCCCACCCAACCAATCAGGCGAAGGACCTTGGCCCTACTTTGCTTGGTGACATTTTTCACCGTGTTGATGCCTGGGAAAAGTAGACATCGATCGGAAAAAATCGTCACATTGCTAACGCCTCGGCGTTTTTCAATTGGACCAGCCACGGCGACTTTATCCGCGAGTCGCATCGAGTCGTTTCGTTTTGCTCAACGGTGACGCTGCTACATGGGGCGCAATCTAATTTCCATCGACTTCGGTACTCCGGCTAACTAGGCGAGCGTCGAGCGGTGGACGGCAGCGACCTGCTCTGCTTACAAAAAGTGATTCAATGATTTCAGCGTATCGTTTCCTGCTCTTCTGTGTCTTTCTGTTGGCGATCATGGCCTCAAACGCCGTTACCGCGCAGCAGCAAACGGTCAAGACGATTGCAGATTCAACATCGGTGCTGTCCGGCGAAACCGTGATGTCGCAGCTCAGTAAAGGCACGACCTTTCGGGTGGAACAGGTCAAAGGGAACTACCTGCTGGGGACGTTTCAGGTTGACGGAAAGAAGCTGCGTGGTTGGGTGCATGCCGAGAATGTGGCAATCACATCTGCCGAACTTCCTGAGACGGGCGATCCTGCTGTGTCAACGGCACCAATGGTTGCCAGCCAGGATTTGAGTGACCAACCCGATTTCACACCGAGTGCGAAACTAGAAGTGATCCTAAATTCCGGGCATGTCGGGGATTTCAAAGGCAGCATTTCATTCGACCGGAAATCCAGATTCATGCTGTCCTACTCAGACAGCCACGTCTACGGAGTACCCGTCATGTACCTATGGGATGTCGCGACGGGAAGGCGTTTGCGAGAGTACCAGATCCCATTTAAGAAGAGCAAAAGCATTGAAGCGTGCCTTTCCCCCAATGCAGAATGGATCGCACTTTGGGTGCGCGGTGACGGGACTCGCTTGATTGACACAAAATCGGGAACGAAAGTCAAAACGTTACAAGGTGAACTCGATGCGACAGGATGGTCCAACCGAGCCTTTTCTCCAGACGGAACCATGCTGTGCCTGGAACATGAGAATTCCGTTCTGATTCATCATCTTGTCACAGGGACCCAAGTACGTGTGGTTGCACCAGGCCACCGCTTGCATCCGGAGTCTCTGGAGTTCTCGCCGGACGGTAAACAACTGCTTCTATGCGACCACGATACGGTTTGGCTTGCTGACACAAAAACGGGGCAGATCGTAAAGCAATTTGACGACTACGAGCTGCAATCCCGAAACTCAGCTTATGCGTCGAAAGTTGGCACGTTTGTGTTGATCGCGACGTACGACAACCCGTTTCAGGGTATCACTGTTTTCGATTCGGAGGGGACGACTGTTCGTGACATACCGCTTTCGAAAAAGAAACGCATCCGGATGCTTGCTGGTCTTCATCTGTCACCCAACGGAGATCTTGTCGCCACGTGCGAAAGCAATACCGCTTCGGTTTGGGAGACAAGAACGGGGAAACTTGCCAAGGAGATTCCGCGACCTACTGCTAGCTTTTCACGTCTATTTTCAAGCGTCGGCTCTGAGAAAGTCAGCTCTATTTGCTTTAGCGAGGACGGTCAAAAGTTTGCAATCTGCTTTAGAAGCAGACGTGACCAGGAGAAGCAATTTATTAGGGTTTTCGATTTACCTTCCTGGAATATAGCGGCGGAATTTGACTCGGAGTTCTACTACAACTTCAAGGTTGGACACCTGCGATTCGTCAATCAAAACACCAAACTCCTGGGAATGAACTGCGTCTACAGCAAGACCTCCGACGAGATTGGGCGTCTAAAAACTTGGAGCCTGGATGGCAAAAAAGATATCGAAATACGATGGGCCGAGGGGGTCGGGTTGCCGATTACTAGCACAGGTCCGTCCGCGTCTGGAATACTAACCCTCGGAGCCAAAGGAACGGTCTACAACGACTTGGATGACACCCTCGGGTGCGTTGCGGTATTCGACTTGAAGCGAGGCCATTTGATGAGCCGAGTACAGAGCATTATGAACCTGGACAACTGGCGGGATGACAGGGTTGTGCAGCTCTCGCCTGACAATAGCCAGCTATTCGTTCCCGGAAGCTACGACAACAATCGGGGGGGCGATTTATTTGAGGCCCCCAATGGTCGTCCCTTGGCTCGCTTGAAATCGTTCCGCAACTCCAAGACTCGTGCGGCTACTTTCGATAAATCCGGAAGACTGTTCGCTGTGACGGACGACCTCTCAGTGGAAGAAAAGAAGCGGGAGCCAAACAGGGAATACGGTCAATTCGAATGCGTCCGAGTATACGACACGGGCTCAGGTGACGAGATCGCGCGTCTGACAGGTTTCGGCAATCTTGGGTTTGGCGGAGGCCTAGCATTTTCACCTGGCAGCGACAAACTACTCGTGACTGACGATCGCGGATTGCAACTTTGGGATACATCGAATTGGGAAATCACTACCGGGGGTGGAAAGAACAGTCAGTTTTCAAATTGGGAGTCTCAAAGAAACGAAATCATTGGCGATCTACTTGGCGCTCAATTTCAGTCTGAAACGGTTGTCCTACTGATTGGAACACGCGGAGCAGCAACGCTGGACCTGAATACTGGAGGAATACGAGCGCAGGGTGGCCGCTGGAACGCTCGTTCAGTTTGCTCTTTTGACGATGCGAAACGTGTCGTGTGGGCTGGCAATGATGGACTTGGCATTTGGGATCTAGCGGCGGATCGTGAGGTTCGATCGATAAAGGAAGCGGAACTCACAAGCGTCACCATGAGTGAGGACGGGAAATGCTTGGTGACGTGTAGTCGTGATGGTTGGTCACGCATTCGCGATCCAAGGACTTTCGAGGAACTCTGTCGCTTCATTGTCTTTGGTCAAACGGGCGATTGGCTGGTGGTGACTCCCGAAGGGTTGTTCGATGGCAGCTATGGTGGGCGACAGCGTGTGATGTATCGAATTGGTGACGGGCTAAATGTGGTGCCAGTAGATCGCTTCTTTCAGGACTTTTACTTCCCAGGCTTGCTGGCGGCAATTTATCGCGGCGAGCGACCCAATCCGGATATTCAACTTGGAGATCAGCTTCCGCCGCTGCTGGCAATCCAGTCGTCTAGCGAGACAAATGTGAGTGTCGAGCCGCAAGTATTGGTGACGGCAACAGCGACGGATCAGGGTGGCGGTATCAAAGGGCCATCGATCAAACACAATGGTGCGCGGCTGGTCGGTGCGGCGAAATCGACTGAGCGGACAGATGAAGGGGTGCAGCGTGTGTTTGCGGTCGATCTGGTCGAAGGCGAAAATGTGTTGGAAGTGGTTTCCGCGACCGCCGACGGTAGCTTTGAAAGTGAACCCGTGCGGCTTTCGCTGCAGTACAACGACCCGCTGCCGAAGTCGCGATTGCACTTGGTTTCCATTGGCGTGGATCAGTATGCCGATACGACGCTGAAAATGAATTTCTCGGCGAGCGACTGTGACCGTTTTTCGGCTGTGTTTGAAGGACGCGGGGATGACCTTTACGAAGAAGTGCTCACAACGTCGTTGCGAAACGAACAAGCCACTTCGGCGGGCATCCGACAGGCGATCGCTACGTTGGCGGAAGAGGCGCGGCCGCAGGACACGATTATCGTATTCGTGTCCGGGTTGGGCTCGCTGGTGGATTCAAATTTCTACTTCCTGCCACATGAGTTCGAGCGAGAAACGGATGCACTCGAACAGGATATTCGAAAGCGTGGATTGCCGGTCGCGTCCTTGGGTGATTGGCTGGCCGAGGTGCCAGCGCTGAAGCGAATGATCGTGCTTGATACCGGGCAATCGGGCAGTTCGCTGCCGATTGCGAAAACATCTCGAAACCCATTTGCGTTTCGCGGAGCGGTCGAACGCCTGAGTCGCTCGCAAGGTGCGTTTACGATTGCGTCGGCATCCGTCAGTAGCGAAGCGAAGGAGGTCGAAGAAATCGGCCACGGCATTCTGGCTTACTCCATGCTGGCGGGGCTTAACGCGATCGAGGACGGTCCGTTGCGTGGTCAATCGGTCGACCCGTCATCTAGCGACGATGTTGCTAGCGCGGTGGAACTGTTTAGTTTTGCTTCGTCCCGAACACGGCTATTGGGCAAGCAGTTTTTCGGGCAGGAGCAGGAGGTGCAGTTTAGCGGTGCGGGGATGACGTTCCCTGTGCTTCATGTGCGGTCCGACAATTCTGGCGTGGCGATTAAAACACCTGCTTTGGCGAAGAAAAAACGACGCGCGAAGCCGACACCCGACGGTAGCGATTCACCGTCAAGAAGCGACAAGCCAATGTTGTTCGTGATCGCGGTCGGCATCAACGACTATGCCGAATCAGCGATCAATCTCCAGTATGCTGCCCCGGACGCGATTGCGATCAGTGAGTTGTTGAAATCGCGCGGTGGTGATGTGTTCTCAAATGTCCGCGTCACGATGATTTTGAATGAGGAAGCGACCCAGGAGAATATTCTGAAATCGATTGCCAATGTCGCCAAACAGGCCAGGTCAACCGACACGATGGCTTTGTTCTTGGGTGGGCACGGAACGATGGTCGGTCAGCGCTACTATTTCATTCCCCATGAATTTCTATCTGATGGCGGCACTTCGCTGGAAGAAGACATTCGCGATCAGGCGCTGGCCGCCGATGCGTTGGGCGACGCGATTTCCAAAGTACCGACGCAGCAGCGGATGCTGATACTGGACACCTGTGCTTCGGGAGGGGCGATCACGTTGAACCGACAGGGAGCCGATCCGTTTGCATTCCGTGGAGCGATCGAACAGTTAGGCAAGAAGGGTGGCACATTCACTTTGGCTGCCTCCGGTTCGACAGAAGAGGCGTTGGAAGTCAAGGAACTCAGGCACGGTGTGTTGACGTACTCCTTGTTAGCAGCCGCAGGAGCGATCGATTCGGGGCCGCTCGCTGATCGCATTCTCCAGCCAGCGGCTCCCGGTGGTGTCGCCGATGTGTTGGAGTGGTTCAGTTACGCATCAGGGACCGTTCCTCGTTTAAACAAAACGTACTTCAAGCGCGAACAGCAAGTTCATTTGGGCGGACAAGGCCAAGCCTTCCCCATCCTTAGTGTGCGAACAAAATAGTGTGTGACCAAAGTAGAAACAGCAACTTTTGACCCCAATTTGACCAAGAGTCACTTGAATGACTGTCGGCGACAGCCATAGGTCGACCTCCACTTGGCGAAAAGTTAAGCTGTCGTCGTCTCCTTCGCCGACCGGAAAAAGGCCTTTTCACCATTCCGTTCCCGTGCGTCCTGCCATCACGTTGAATCAATGTCACAGAACCGTCGCGACTTTTTAAAAAAGACAACCGTTTCGCTGCCGATCGTCGCTGCGTCTGCCGTGGCGGCGACAGATGCTGCAGTAGCCAACGACTTTCAACCTGAAGAGTTTTGGCGAGACCGAATGACTCCGCCCGACGACGGCAAGAAGTTGGGCTGGTTTGTTGACACACGACGCTGCTTCGGTTGCCATGGCTGCGAAGTCAGCTGCAAGAGTGAAAACGACGTGCCTCTGGGAAATTTCATTCGTCAGACTTTCTATCAGGACATTGGCGAGTACCCCAAAGTAGCTCGCATGTTCATGCCGATGGCTTGCCAACACTGCGAAGACGCACCGTGCTTGAAGGCTTGTCCCAGCGGCGCGATTTACAAAGAAGCGGGCGGAACGGTCGCGATCAACTACGAAAGCTGCTGCGGTCACGGCAACTGCGTCGATGCTTGTCCTTACGGTGCGATCTATTTGGATCCATCGGCCGGACAAGCCGTCAAATGCCACAACTGCTACCACCGAACCGAAAACGGCATGGAACCCGCCTGCGTTCCGACCTGCCCCGCCGAAGCACTCTACTTCGGTGACCTGAATGATCCTGAAAGTAAGATCAACCAAGCCATGGATGCTGCGAAGGAAGCTGATGGTGAACTCTCGCAACTCCGATCCGAAAAAGAAACGAAACCGCGAATGTGGTTCGCCGGCCCTGCCCTACCCATCATTGAGAAAGTCATTCCCACCGAAGGCGAATCGTACAGCGGCGACAGCTATGACATTTATCGTTGGAAGGAGGCGTCCCAATGAGCCAGTCTGATCCTAAGAACTCACGACGAAGGTTCTTTCAACTCGGCGCTGCGATCGGGACCAGTTCAATCCTGGCCGGTTTTGCCGATGCACAGCAAAACGGCAAAAATCCAACCGCTTCCAAACCAAAGATTGATCTGGATAAATGGAATCAGATCAAGGGCAAGCCTTACCGCGGCAACATGCCCGGCGTCAGCGACCTACCCGGCCCGGACAACAATCGAAATTGGCCTGACCGTGACAAGTACAAGGGCGTCAAAAAAGTCCCCGGCATGTGCCAGCTGTGCAGCACCGTGTGCGGGATTATCGGCTACGTCAAAGATGACCGGCTGATCAAGGTCGAAGGCAATCCGAATGACCCCAACAGTCGCGGCTACCTTTGCGCACGCGGCCAAGCTGCACTGAATCACCAGTATCACCCCGAGCGGCTGCTTTATCCGCTGCGCCGGGTGGGCGAGCGCGGCGATGGAAAGTGGAAACGCATTTCCTGGGACGAAGCCCTGGATGAAATCGCTGATCGGATGAAAGCCGTACGCGACAGCGGGCGTCCCGAAGAATTTGCTTTTCACCAAGGTCGTCTACGCAGCAAAGATGCCGTCAAGCGGTTCTTAGCCGCCTTTGGCACCAGTACCCAACTGAATCACCGTGCTCTTTGCAGCGGAAACCGTCGCGCAGCGAACCTGACCTACATTTGGGAAAGCGACTGGGACCTGAATGACGTCGAGAACACGAAGTACATTTTGAATTTCGGTTCCAATGCATTCGAGGCGCACCAGGGTCACGTTCCGTTTGCCAGTCGAATCCAAAAGGGTCGGTTTCAAAACGGTGCCAAGCTGGTCACCTTTGACGTTCGAATGTCCAACACAGCCGGCTCCAGTGACGAGTGGTTTTCTCCATTCCCTGGGACCGACGGTGCGATTGCCTTGGCAATGGGGCACACGATCCTGGCAGAAAATCTGCACGACGCGAAGTTCATCGAAACATGGACCAACGTGTCCATCGACGAACTACGAGAGTTGCTGAAAGACAACACGCCTGATTGGGCGGAGAAAATCAGTGGCGTCCCGGCGGCGGACATTCGGCGAATCGCAATCGAATTTGCCAAGGCTGCACCAACCGCAACAACCATGTGTAATCGCGGTAGTTCGGCGCACATCAACGGTTTCTACAACGACCGCGCGATTGGATTGCTAAACGCGCTGGTAGGCAGTGTTGGCAAAAAGGGAGGCTGGTGCTGGTCACCCTGGAGCGGACTGGATCCGATCGTCAAAACACCAGCAATGCCGCCCAATCCCAAAACACACAGCGTGTTGGAGGATCCGCCTGAGTATCCACTAGCGAATGTTTGGCGAAGGATGCGAGTGGGTGAGATCATCTATTTGTATCTACTGCAAGGCCGCGCGAAGCTACAAACCTACATGACGTACAACTTGGATTCACCTCTGACTTGGCCCGAGGAAAGCCTGACGCAGCAAGTCATGTGCGACGAGAAACTGATCCCGTTTCATGTTTGCATCAACGCGTTTTACAACGAGACGGCACACTACGCGGATGTCGTTCTGCCTTGGTCCACCTATCTGGAACGATGGGATTTAGACGCACGTGGATCGTACAACTTGCGTCCGTACGTTGGCCTGCGAACTCCGATGGTCGCGCCGCTGGGAGAATCACGTGACGTCCGCGACTTCTTTCCCGAATTGGCCAAACGCGTCGGCGGTGGGATGGAAGACTGGTATCAGGAAGGCAGTGTTCGCGAATACATGGAGAAGTGGTCCGAGAACGTACCCGAGAATCCTAAGACCGGCAAAAGTGGCTTGGATCGCTTGATGGAGGAAGGTGTTTGGGAATCGGATCTGGAACCGTTCTACGAGCCCTACAACATTCCGTTGTCCGACGAAGAACTAGCGGGAAGCGAAACGGATGCGGACGGCATCATCACCAAAGACGGCATCGGCATCGGTATCCGGCTCGATGGCCGTGCCATTCGAGGATTCAAAACACCCAGCCGCAAGTTCGAGATTCGCAGTGCGTTCGTCAACCGCATCGCGAAAAACCAGGATTGCAGCGATCTAATTGCTCGCAGCGGGATGACAAAGACGAATAACCGCCCTGCGAGTCATTCGGGTCACGACAGCGAGATTGATGAAATGCCAATCTGGTTCCAGCCCGTCGAAATGACTGACATGGCGGACGATGAATTGGTGATGACCAGTTTCAAATGGAACGTCCACAACCATGGCCGAACAATGAACCTGAAGTGGCTGGCGGAGATCGTTCACTCCAACCCGGCTTGGTTGAATCCAAAAACGGCAGCGCGTTTGGGCGTCTCGGACGGTGATTGGATCGAAATCACGTCCTACTACTCGGTGCATATTCAGCGAAACTCACCGCACTTGCGGCGCGAAGACTGGACCGATGAAACGGAGCGGCGCGAAGTGTCCAAAATGCGTGTCCCGATCGTCACGATGGAAGGCATTCACCCTAGCGCGATCGCGATGAGCAATAGCTGCGGACACACCCAGTACACCAGCGTTGCCCAAGCGACAAAGAGTCCAGCGACCACTGGAGCTTTGGCTGGCAGTGACAGTGAGACTTATCACGATGATGACTGGCAGCGAAATATGTGGTGGCAAGACCACAGCGGCGGCGATCCGACAAAGTGGAAACAAAACACTGGCAACGGGTGGAATCAAAACAAACTGCTGCCGATCATGCCGGATCCCATCAGTGGCCAGCAGGCGTTCCATGACACGATCGTCAGCGTTAAGAAGCTGGATACCCAGCAAGTGACATGATGACTTCCGACGAACATCAATCGCTCGCGAACGTCTACGCACTGTTAGGTCAAATCTGGCTCAGCGAAATCGACGCCGACACATTGCGATCGATTGCTGCGGCGCCACTGAACGACGCTTTTGGAATTGATCCTGACGTCGTCGCGAACGAGGAGTCTTTGGAGTCTCTCGCGGTGGAGTACTGCGCTCTATTCATTGGCCCCAAAGATCACTTCCCTCCCTATCAAAGTGTGTGGCAAACCGGACAGCTACAAAGTGAAACGGCGGCTTCCGTGCGTGAGTTTGCCGAAGCGATCGACGCAGGGGACCTTATCGATGAAGCGTCGATGGCCGATCACGTGGGGCACCAATTGTGCGTGATGGGATGCATTCACGCGATGCTGAGCGAAGACAAATCCGACGCACTTGCTCAGCTTGGAAACGCCTTTTTCCAGCGTCACCTTTCTTGGATCCAGCCGCTGGCGCAGTCGGTTAGTCGTAGGTCTGGCTTAAAACTCTACCGATCGATGGCGACTTTAACGGCAGATCTGGTTGCTTCTGAGCAAGCTTTTTGGGCAAGCTGACCCCTCTGCGGCTTTTGCTTGCAACGACGTCCGGTAGAATGTCGCCTGTACATTTGAACGGGAGGCCACCGCTTCCCCACGGCGTGTCTACACGAGAAACGCCCACCTATCCAATAACCTCAAGGCGCACACACGATGTCCATTAACCTCATCGACCTGATGAAAGATCAACTCACCGGAGCCGTTGCCGGCCAGATCGGTAACTCTCTAGGCGTTGACCAGAAGTCCGCAGAGTCAGGAATTGGCGCGATTCTGCCAACGATTCTTGGCGGACTGATGAAGCAATCGTCCACTTCAGCGGGAGCAGAATCGCTTAACAACACATTGGACCAAGACGACTATGACGGCGGCCTGTTGGACAAACTTCCCGACTTGCTCGGTGGTGGCGGCGGTCAACAAGGTGGTGGAATGTTGGGCGGCATGGGTGACACGCTGCTGAAGGGTCTGTTTGGTGACAAGATCGCTTCGATCATTGGATTGATCTCGAAGTTCACGGGCATGGACTCAGGTAAGTCCGGTTCGATGATGGCGTTGCTCGCGCCACTCGTGATGAGCTTTCTTGGCAAACAAAAACGTTCGATGGGCTTGGACGCCAACGGGCTGGCTGGACTGCTGTCTTCGCAAAAGGATGCGGTCGCTGATAGCTTGCCACCAGGACTAGCGGGCACGATGGGCTTGGGCGATTTAGGAATCACCGATCGACCAGCAGCGGCCGCGCCACAAGCTACCAGCACACCACAAGGTGGCGGCGGACTTGGGAAACTGTTGATCCCATTGGTCATTTTGGCCGCGCTCGGCTTCCTTGCGTTCAAATTCTTAGGCGGAGCCGGTGACGCAGTGAATAATGGCATCGACGCCGTCAAGAACGCGGACGTGGGCCTTCCTGAAATTCCAACAGCCGACGGCATGACCGGGCAGTTATCAGGAGTCTTTGACAACTACAAAGATTCGCTCAGTGGTATCACAGACGAAGCGTCCGCCAAAGCTGCGCTACCACAATTGGAAGAATACAACGACAAGCTGGGCGGCATGTCTGACATGCTTAGCAAGTTGCCCGAAGGCGCCCAAGGCATGGTTGGCGACAAGGTCAAAACAATGCTCGAGCCAATCCAAGGCATCATCGAAAAGCTCTACGCCATCCCAGGCGTCCAAGCGATCTTGGAGCCTGTGCTTGGCAATATGGTCGAGAAAGCCAAAGCGTTTATTCCGGGTGCATAACACGTAACTGATTGGCGAAGCTCGTCTTAAATCACCTCTCTTTCTGGGCCTTGGTATCTCCGCGCGCCCAGATGGACGAGCGATCACGCTGTTGGAGTGATTGAAAAGGTAAAATTGACAATTGTAAATTGAAAACTTGGTGCCTCGCGCACCAAGACAATTTTGCAGTTGTCAATTTGCACTTTAACTTTTTCAATAATGCACGGATCAGATCCAAAAGATCTGATCCGTTTAGGCAATGATGTCTGTCATCACATTGCCATGCACATCCGTCAGCCGGAAATCTCTTCCGGCATAGCGGTAGGTCAGCTGTTCATGATCCAGCCCCATCAGATGCAGGATGGTCGCGTGCCAATCATGTATGTGACATGGATTCTCTACGGATTCGTAGCCGTGTTCGTCGGTCGCACCGTAGCTCATGCCACCTTTGACACCGCCGCCAGCCATCCACGTCGTATAGCCCTTGTTGTTGTGGTTGCGTCCATCGGCACCCTGCGCAGCTGGTGTGCGCCCAAACTCACCGCCCCAGATCACCAACGTATCCTTCAGCAAATCACGCTGTTTTAGATCCTGCAGCAGCCCGGCAATCGGTTTATCGCAACCTTCTGCTCTGGCTCGGTGATCGTCTGTCAGTCGGACGTGTTGATCCCAATTTCCGTGCGTCACTTCAACAAAACGCACGCCTGCTTCAATAAAACGTCGAGCAAGCAAACACTGCTTTCCGAAGTTCTCAGTAGGCCCGCCATCGGCACCATACATCGCCAGCGTTTCGGCGGATTCACCGGACGTGTCCATCAATTCGGGCATCGCGTCCTGCATGCGAAAGGCAAGCTCGTATGACTCGATGACGCCCTCGACGCCGGGATTCACCTTATCGCGTCGCAACTTCTCGCGATTGAGTGCTTGGATGTAGTTCAGCTGCCCGCGTTGCTGGGCGTCTGTCAATTTTGGATTTTTGATATCGGGAACCGATTCGCCTGAACCGCCGCGAACAAACCGCGCCGCCCGACCTCCCCGTCCGACCTTGGTGCCACCGTAAATCGCGGGCAGGAAAGCGTTGCCATAGTTGCGAGCACTTCCCGAAGGCGGACTGAGCGAAACGAATCCCGGTAACGAATCATTTTCCGTTCCTAAGCCGTACAACGTCCACGCACCCAACGAAGGCCGAACGAACTGCGCCGTGCCAGTATGCATCTGTGTCATCGCACCGGGATGAACCGGTTGATCGCACTGCATCGACCGAATCAAACAAAGGTCATCCGCGTGCTTGGCGACATTGGAAAAGATGTCCGATATCCACAGCCCACTGTCTCCATGCTGATTGAAATCAAAAGGTGACTTCAGCAAGTTCCCGCCGTACTTACCGCTCTTGCCGTGGTCTTTGGAAAGTTGCGGCTTGTAGTCGAACGTATCCACATGTGATGGCCCGCCCTGCATGCAGCAGAAAATGACTCGTTTGGCTTTTGCCGCAAAGTGCGCTGGTTTAGGAGAAAGCGGATTCGTCGCGGCGACCTCCTCTGCTCGAGCCAGCCCTTGTTGAGCCAACCCGTTCATTCCCGAAAACGCCATGTAGCCGAATCCAGCCGAGACGCTTTGCAAAAGTTGTCGTCGTGAATAGTTCATAAATCTTCTCTCATTAATTTTCATCGGACACATGCTGGTGTACCGGCTTTAGCCGGCGGCGAATCAAGTTTGTTTTCAACGCGACGCGCCAGCCCCCCGCCCCCCTTAAACCCCCCCCACCAGGCGCGGTTTTTTTTTTGGCAAA
>CAYUGI010000077.1:21172-24469 GCA_964444105.1 uncultured Pirellulaceae bacterium | reverse complement strand
ACGCGGGTTTGATGCGTGCGGTCGACAAGTTTGAATATCGTCGTGGCTTCAAATTCTGTACTTACGCCACCTGGTGGATTCGCCAAGCGATCACTCGAGCTGTCGCGGATCAGAGTCGTACGATTCGTATCCCGGTTCACATGGTCGAGACAATGAGCCGCGTTCGCAACGTAGCTCGTCAGCTGCTTCAAGAACTCGGCCGCGAACCGACGATCGAAGAAACCGCTCGTCGTGCAGACGTGACGGTCGAAGAAGCTCGCCGCGTCCTGACAATGAGCCGCTTCCCGATCTCACTGGACCGTCCCGTAGGCAACAGCGAAGACAGCCAATTCGGTGACCTGCTACCAGATGGTGCCGCAGAGAGCCCTCAAATCGGTGCGACGCAAGAGATGCTGCGTGATCGAATCACCAACGTGCTGAAATCGCTTTCCTACCGTGAACGCGAAATCATCAAGCTGCGTTACGGTCTAGGTGACGGGTACAGCTACACGCTGGAAGAAGTCGGTCACATTTTCAAAGTGACACGTGAGCGAATTCGTCAAATTGAAGCAAAGGCAGTTCGCAAATTGCAGCAGCCAAGCCGCAGCCAAGACTTGGTCGGATTCCTCGACTAACCCGCTTCCGCGCCAAACCGTTAAGCTAAAAGCGATGCGATTCCGACCCAGGATCGCATCGCTTTTTTCGTTCGTTTAGTTACTCACCATTTTTGTCAGCCGTTGGCGCTAGCCACGGGCCCTTGAAGGCATTGAATTGACCGGCATGGATTAGTTTTGGGTACGACGTTCAGGAGTATGTTCATCGCGTCCAAGCGATTTTGGGTATCGGACATGGGCCCGTGGCTAGCGCCAACGGCTGACTCCAACTACTTGATAAGACAATCGATGCCAACGCTTCAGGAACTCCTCGCCCACGGCTGGCAACTTCATCAATCGGGCAATCTGACCGAAGCCGAAGCCATCTATCGCGGCGCGTTGAGCAACGTTCCTGGCGATCCCGATGCGCTCACTTATCTTGGCATCGCTCTGTTTGATCAGCGACGTTTTGGCGAATCCGTCGAAGCATACCAGGAAGCTTTGGACGCACGGGATCGTTTCCCGATCGCGTGGAACAACCTGGGCAATTCGCTGCGCATGCTTGGTCAAATCGATCAGGCCGAAATCGCATTCGACAAGTCTCTTCAGCAGGACCCCAACTACCTTTCGGCCTACAAGAATCGTGGCACGTTGTGGGTTTGGACCGGTGAAGTCGAGCGGGGAATGCAATGGTACGAAGCTGGTCTAAAAATCGATCCCAGCAACGCAGAGCTTCATCGAAACTTGGGTGTCATTTATCTGTTGCTTGGTGATTACCAGCGAGGTTGGGCGGAATACCGATGGCGATGGGCCATGCCCGGAGCAACGCGTCCCGCCTGCCCAGCCCCCATTTGGCAAGGCGAATCACTTGTTGGCAAAACGATCTTGCTGTATCCCGAGCAAGGTCGTGGCGACGCCATTCAGTTCATTCGGATGGCAAGCGTGCTATCAGACGTCGGTGCAAACGTCGTCGTTCAGTGCGCGCCCGAGATGATTCCGCTGTTCACCTCAGCCGCTGGGATCACGACACTGTTGCCCCAAGAAGCGGTGACACCACCGGTTCACTACCAGGCATCTCTCATTGACGTAGTCGATGTTTGGTACACAACGCAGAAGGAAATTCCCTACGGCATTGAATTCGATTCACCCAGCTATCTAGCCGTCTCGCAAGCCTTGGTCGATTACTGGACCAACTGGCTGGACCAGAATATTCCTGTTGCCACCGAAGAACGTCGTATTGGCATCAACTGGCAAGGCAACCGAGAACATCACGCCGACGTGTATCGCAGCTTACCGCTATCCGAATTCGCACCGCTGGCAGAGCTTCCTGGCGTTCAATTGGTGAATTTGCAATTTGGTGATGGCGTCGAGCAACTCGACGAAGTCGGATTCGGCAGCCATATCCACCGATTGCCGTCGGATGTAGACACTACCGACGGAGCATTCACGGACACGATCGCGATCCTGAAGAACTTAGATGCAGTCGTGACAAGCGACACGGCATTGGCACACTTAGCCGGATCGGCCGGCACTCCAGTGCATCTGCTTCTGGGCAAGATTCCCGATTGGCGCTGGCTATCCAGCGGCGAGACGACGCCTTGGTATCCGACGATGCAGTTGGCAAGACAAAATGTCATCGGCGATTGGCATGAGCCTGTCAGAACAATTTTCGAAAAGATATCGCGGCCAAATCTCTAAAATCAAAGCCCTTGTGAAATCCGATCATGACTGACTACTGCGTCTCGGCCATGTCGCGAGCGTGGTAGCTGCTGCGGACGAAGGGGCCGCTGGCTACTTTCTTGAAGCCCATGCTCGTTGCGATGTCAGCCAGTTCGTTGAACTCTTCCGGTGGAACGTAGCGAGTGACCGGTAAGTACTTTTCGCCTGGCTGTAAGTATTGACCAAGCGTCAAGAAATCGACATCGTACTCGCGTAGATCGGCAAGTGCTTCCAAAAGCTCGCCGCGTTCTTCGCCCATGCCCAACATTAAACCGCTCTTGGTTTTGACATCGGCGTCGTACTCTTTGACTTTTCGCATCATGCCCAGTGTCCAGCGGTAGTCGCTCTTGGGACCGCGGACTCGGCGGTAAAGCCGTGGCACCGTTTCCATGTTGTGATTGAACACGGTTGGCTTTGCCTGGATCACCCGCGCGAGTGACTCTTTGCAATGAACGAAGTCCGGGGTCAGGACTTCGGTGGTCGCGCCGGTCTTTTCACGAACCGCTACGACGCAGCGATAAAAGTGATCCGCGCCGCCGTCGGGCAAGTCGTCTCGCGTGACGCTGGTGATGACGACGTGCTTGAGGCCCAATCGCGAGGCGGCTTCAGCAACACGTTCGGGCTCGTCGCTTTCGGGTAATTCTGGCGGACGGCCACGGTGGACGGCACAGAAACCACAGGGGCGTGTGCAGACATTTCCCAGGATCATGAACGTCGCGGTTTGCTGGCTATAGCATTCCATCCGATTGGGACACTTGGCATTGTCGCAGACCGTCTCCAGTTTTAGTTCGTCCAGCAACCCCTGAGTCATATGATTGGCGTTGCCCTTGGGAATGGGGCGTTTGAGCCATTTTGGCAATCGTCCCGACGCGCTAAGGTCGGTGCCCTCGGGCATGACAGGGTCGGCGACAACGGGAAGGCGAAAAGCCATGAATCGAACCGGGAAGAATGAACCAAAGAAGTGTTACCAACGAATTGTAGTACGCTGGTCCAATACTTGTAGTCC
>CAYUGI010000077.1:8707-21072 GCA_964444105.1 uncultured Pirellulaceae bacterium | reverse complement strand
CATGGGAAAAAAGAAAAAATCAATACCGACTTCCTCGGGGAAAAAGTCCGCCAGTAAGAAAGCGGCTGGGAAGAAGGCTGCCGAAACGCAGTTCACGATCGTCAGTGAAAACCGCAAAGCACGCCATCGCTACGAAATCATCGATTCGGTCGAATGCGGGATGATGCTGATGGGTAGCGAGGTGAAGTCCATGCGCGACGGAAAACTCTCTCTGGACGAAGCCTACATCCGCACCAAAGGAAAGGAATTGTGGCTCGTTGGTGCCGACATTGGACACTATGTCAACGCGGGGATGTGGAATCACGATCCGCGTCGTCCGCGTAAGCTGCTGGTCCACGCCAAGGAATTCGATTCGTTTGCCGGGCGGGCACACGAACGCGGTTTGACGTTGATTGCTTTGCGGGTCTATTTCAACGATCGCGGGATTGCTAAGTGTGTGATGGGATTAGTCAAAGGCAAGAAACTACATGACAAACGCGAGTCAATGAAAAAGCGTGACACCGATCGAGGACTTCAACGCATGATGCGAGGACGATAGACAAAATCATGACACTAGCAATCAAAGATCTTATCAAGACGTTCGCACAGCCCGGTGGTGGTTCGTTGACGGTGCTTGACGTGCCATCATTCGAGATTGCCGCTGGCGAACAAGTCTCGTTGATTGGTCAAAGCGGCGGAGGGAAGACGACGTTGCTGCATCTGATCGCCGGTTTGCTGGCTCCGGATTCCGGGAGCATCAAAGTGGACTCGATTGAACTTTCGAAGTTGAGTGAAGAAGGACGCGATCGTGTTCGGGCTGCCTCGGTCGGTTACGTTTTTCAGACGTTCAATTTGTTGCCGGCCTTTACGGCGATCGAGAATGTCAGGTTGGGAATGACGTTCGGTCGCGGCAAGCAGGATCCAGCCAGGGCAAAAGATTTGTTAGACCGAGTCGGACTATCGGATCGCGCGAACTACAAACCCAGCCAGTTGTCGGTGGGACAGCAACAGCGTGTAGCAATCGCACGCGCCTTGGCTGGCAAACCCAAGATATTGCTTGCCGATGAACCGACCGCGAATGTTGATCCCAACAGTGCCGAAAATGTGTTGGAGCTGATTCGTACTTCTTGCCGTGACGAACAAATCGCGCTGCTGATGGTGACTCACAGCATGGACGTGGCGAACAAATTTGATCGTGTCGATAAACTGGATGAAATCAATCGGGCATTTGTTGAGAGTGCTGTTTAGTGCTTTCCTAACGCGAAACGCCAAGGTGCATCGGCCGCTCGCTGGCGCTTCGCGTTAAGATTCAAAACGAGGGAATGCACGACCCCATACCAACATTCGCTTAGGCTCGACCTCTCCCAAGGGAGAGGTTTGTCGAAAATCTAAAACTGAAAATTTGGCTTTATGTCGCTACTTCAAATCGCTTGGCGTAACTTCTGCCATCGCTCGCTCTCCAGCATTCTGACGACACTCTCGCTGGCGCTTGGCGTCGGGTTGGTAGTCGTTGTGCTCTCTGCCTACGGCATCATCACCGAAGCGTTTCAACGAAATGCGCAATCCGGTTTTAATCTGGTGGTTGGTCCCAGTAAGGGCAGTGCGCTGCAGCTAACGCTGAACAGCGTTTACTACCTTTCGCAGCCCAACGAGAACATTGACTACACGAAGTTCATGGAGTTCTACTTCCAAGATGACCGTGCTGAGATGGTTCGCAAATACGGCGGCGACCCAGCGTTGGGAGAAAGAGATGGGCAATACGCAGGTTACATCGGCAAAGGTGGCTTCGCGATTCCATTGGCACTGGGAGACTATTTGGGTGAGTTTCGCGTGGTCGGGACGACACCTGAGTTTTTTGAGAAGTTACGGATGGGGCCGAACGTGGACGAGAAATTTCGATTCTCCAGCGGTCGTGCGTTAAAGGAACACAGCGAAGAGCACAGTTATTTTGAGTCTGTATTGGGATCGCGAGTGGCGACGGAAATGAAGCTGGGTGTCGGCGATAGCTACAACCCTTCGCACAGCGTGCCAGGGGGCGAAGGTCACGGGCAAGCGTTCACGGTTGTCGGTGTGTTGGCACCAACAGGTACGCCCAACGATCGCGCTGCATTTGTCAATCTGGAAGGTTTCTATTTGTTGGACAAACACTCGTTGCCGCTGACAGGCGATGAGATCATGGAACCGCCCACCGCAGCTTTCGAGGATGCGTTGGGGCACAATCCCCTGACGATCCCGCAGCGGGAAGTGACATCGGTGCTGATCAAAAATGAAGTTCCTTTCCATGCGGCGTCGATGTACGACACGATCAAGGAAAGCGACAACGAATTGCAGGCTGCAGCGCCGGTGGGCGAAATTTCCAAATTGATGAGCGCGATTGTTGGACCGCTACTTAAAGCGTTGCTGGCGATCACGCTGATCACCTGCGTTGTGGCGGCCGTGGGAATTCTTGTTGCGATTTACAATTCGATGAATGATCGTCGTCGTGACATCGCCGTCATGCGTGCTTTGGGAGCGCGGCGTGATACGGTGACGATGATCATTCTGTGCGAGAGTCTTCTCATCGCCGTGATCGGCGGGCTGCTGGGCTGGCTCCTGGCTCACACCGCACTTTGGGCGATGGGCGGGAATATTGAAGATCACACGGGCGTCAGCATTGGTTTATTTACGACCAGTACCTACGAAATCTATGTGTTGCCGCTTGTATTACTGCTGGCGTTCATTGCCGGTTGGTTGCCAGCAGCAGCGGCATACCGCACCGACGTGGGATCCAATCTTTCGGCGTAAAAAGAGTAGCAGGCAGACTCCGTTCTGCCGCCCGCCTCAAGCACTCGCCCAGAGACGCACGAAATCAATTCAGCACCGCAGGCGGGCGGCAGAACGGAGTCTGCCTGCTACTCTGGGCTGCCTACATGAACCCTCCTCCACCACCACCCATTCCGCCACCACCCATCCCACCACGTCGTTGGGGCAGCTTGCTTGTTGAAGGCGCGGGATCAGGGCCGATGTGATTTTTTCGCATCGCTGCAAATAAGTCCGCAATCTGTTCATGCACGTCGGCAGTGGTGGAAATGATGACCGCAGGCCGTACGCCATTGCTCTGGGCCATGGGTGCGATTGTCGATGGACCACCGAGTGCCTCCCATGTAGCGGGTGCGATAATTGTTTGAATGACTTGCGCAATGCCGGTGACATCACGGCTTAGCTCGCCAGTACCTTCTAAAAAATAGACGCGATTGGCCAAATTCTGTTCACAAGCCTCGATCGTTGTGATTTCCATTAGCTCGTCGTGTATTCGATAGGTCAAATCGAGATTGCGAAGCATCAATCGGAGAATCGTTCTTAGCGAAGAGTCTTTAAGACGGATTCTTACAGGTGTGTCAGGCGAGAGCCCGAGTTCCTCCATGGAGCGTCGATCAATGATCATTTCAATGCCGGCTTGTTCGCTTAGTTCGGCGATCGCCGTATCAAGTTGCAATTCATTGAAGCCGACGGTCAATTTCTGGTCGAGAGCACGCACAATCTTTTCGCTGTCCTCGGGGTTGGACGTGATCCAGTAGTCGGTTGCGATGCCGCGTCGGGTCAGTTCGGCGAAGTCGGCGGTGATGACTAGACCTTCATCCTCGATCGCGACTTTTAAACCGTGCGGCCGCAGTAGGCGTCGTAAAGAAGAGCGAAGCGGCCATTCTCCTGCTGGCCCGCGGATGACCGTTTCATTGTCTAGTTCAGCGATTGCGATGGCACGTTGGTCGATAAAGAACGGCTGCTTCGTGGCATTGCTTAGCACCACATCGAGCTGGCCGAGCGTCGATTCGATTGCTCCCAGATCGATATTCTGATCCAAAAGTTCGGCAGCGGCTTTAGCAACTTTCGTTTGGCCATCAGCGCCTTCGTTCGAGCTACTTGCAACTCCCGGTTGGGGAGCTTTGCTGACCGCGGGCGCTTTCTTGTTACCTTGAGCGGCTGCTTGCTGCAGGGTAGCGAAGGCAATGAGCGCTGCGAAGAGAAGTCGATTGGAAGCAGTCATCGAAAGCCCTTTCGATTGAGAGAGAGAAGAGTAGATCCCCCTAATCTAATCTGAACGACTATCGCATCGCAAATCTTCTGCCAGCTGCGGCCGAGACGCAGGCTCTACTTTGGCAGTTTCAGTCCCTCGGGCAGTTTGCCCGCAGCGACTTCTTCATCCCACTGGTCCATCAAAGGCCAGCTATCGGCCAGCGTGCCGAAGTCAGCCATTTTGAGGTAGCTCTTCACGCGATCGATTGTTTTGTTGATCATCGTTTTGTCGTTTGCAAAGATGGGGCCGTGACTTGGTGCCAACCATTTCACTTCGCTATCGCGAATGCGCTCAAGCGAACCGACGAACGCTTTGATGTCGCTACCGTGGTGCGCGTCGATGGCGCCAATGCAACCGTCGCGGTAGATGTTGTCACCGCTAAGCAGCACGTCACCGACTTGGAATGCCAGCTGGCTGTCTGTGTGACCCGGCGTGTGCCAAACCGTCAATTCCAAGTTTCCGACTTTGATGATGTCACCGTCGTTGACTTGCGTTTCGATTTTCACCGGCGGCATGTCCATCTTCAAATTTTGCGCTTCGATCTCGGCCAGTGTGACCAGTGTGTCACCTTCTTCCAACGGTCGAACCGCTTTGGGGTGTGCTGTGACACTGGTCTTCAGTATTTGCTTGGCCTTGGCTAGGCCCTGGATGTGATCAACGTCTGCATGAGTTGCTACGAGGGTCTTGCATCGCGAGAGCGGGAAGTCCAATTGACGAATGATTTCGACAAAGTCATCGACCGTTTCTTCATAACCAATGTCGATCAGTAGCCATTCATCCGCGTCGTAAACCAAATAAACATTGCAGCCAAGGACTTCGCCTGCCTGAAAATTTAGCTCGATGATGCCGGGAAAGATCGGTTTGCGTGAAAGCATGGTGATGAGATTCAGCGTAAATAAAGTGGAACACGAATTTTACTTTGGAATTGCGTTTGGCAAACCCCAAGGCAAATCGAACCAGGATCAACGAAATTCCCGCAGGACATCCGCTAATCCTTCGCGATACGTTGGGTAACGAAGTTTGGAGACCAGGTCTTGTTTCATGCTGCGGTTCCATATTCGCTTGTTGCTTGCCGATCTCATCGCAACCGGGGCTGATGGGTCGGGAGCAAGAAACGTCGGTTTCGCCGCGCCGCACTGGAGGGCTATTTCACTGTAGAACTCTTTCCGCGGAATCGGTTTGTCATCCGATACGACGTAGAGTCTTTCACATTCGCGCTGCCAGCTTGAAAGCACAGCGGTAACGGCATCATCCACATGGATCAAATTTAGATAGCCCTCCGCCGCAGAGCGTATGGGTCGGCCGGCGATTACATCCCTCGCCCGCGGCACGCGGCCGGGACCGTAGATGCCCGATAGCCTCAGGATGGTCCACGGTGAATCGGGGCGATATCGATGCAACAGAGCTTCGGCATCCAAGTGAGCACGGCCGCCTTGCCGAGTCGGTTTGGCGGGGGAATTCTCATCGACCCAGCTGCCGTCGGTTTGGTGATAAACGCCCGTGGTACTGATGTAGCAGAGCTTGGCGTCCACGGAAGTCCCAGAAAGCAGGTTGCGCAGTCCTCCTACTTGGGACTCATAACGACTAAGCGAGCTAGTGGAATCGTAACTGACCGCAACCAAAATACGGCTGACTTGGGGAATCGATTTCAGGCTTCGTTTATTGGTCCAATCCAAAAGCAACGGCTGCAAACCCGCTTGGGAAAATTCATTTGCTTTGGTGTCGCAGCGAGTGGTAGCAAATACGTTTGCACCCCTTTGCAGCGCCGCTCTTGCCACCCGAATGCCCAAATATCCACAGCCGACGACCAGGACATCTTCGCCGTTAAGGGACGCGTTTCCCATTTTTGAGGTGTTTTGAGGCACTTTTTCCCAAATCAAAGTTGGAGGCTACAATGGAGACGTCATTGGGGTCAAACTAGGACTCCAACATGTGGCGGCACGACGATTGCTTGACGGGATGATAACAGTGTTCCTGAACAGCGTGTCACTGGGCGGAAGTCGCCGGCCGCGATCAATCTTCGAACCAACGCGAAATCTTGAGGCATCCATTGAGTCGATTCACCGCGTTACTTGTCACTGGGTTCATGGTCGCCGCGTTTTTGGTGGGGTCGTCTGGCTTGACCCAGGCACAAATTCAGCAAATCCAACCGTCTTCACAATCGCCCATCGCAAATGGTGTCGTGCTGACGTCAACCGGCGGCACACGTGTACCCGTATTTAGTGAATTGACTTCACTGCTGGAAAAAGGTGGGATACCAAAATCGGTCGAGCAGTTGCAACTCTTGGAACGCCAGCAGCGGTTGGTGGCCAAGTCGGCCGTTGCGAGCACCGTCAGTGTTAAGATTGGACCCGCGCAGGGTTGTGGCGTGATCGTTACCGAAAGCGGATTTGTGCTAACCGCGGCTCATGTCGCGATGCGACCAAACAAAACGGCGGTCATCACTCTTTCAGATGGCCGCAATGTGATGGCAACTACTTTGGGCATGAATCGAAACGTTGATGCAGGGTTGATCAAAATCAATCCCGGTCAAAACGGAGGTCAGCCATGGCCTCATGCAACTCTTGGTACCAGCGACAATCTGAAAGCCGGAATGTGGTGTATCGCGACCGGACATCCCGGTGGTTACGACCAAACTCGTGGGCCGGTCACTCGCGTCGGTAGAATACTTGCCGTCCGACCCGGATCAATCGTGACTGATTGTGCATTGATCGGTGGCGATAGCGGCGGGCCTCTTTTTGATGTCGCCGGTCGGCTGATTGCTGTGCACAGTCGAATCGGAAACGATGTTGCGGACAATTTGCATATTCAAATTGATCACTATGACAAATGGTGGGATCGATTGGCCAACCGCGAGGCATGGGGATTCTTGCCGGGCTTCAAGCCCGTCTTGGGAGTCAAGCGAGCTGCCAATACGTCGATCGCGAAAGTCGGAATTGTTCACCGAGGATCGGCGGCAGCTGATGCGGGGATCAAGTCGGGAGATATCATCGAGCAATTTGGCGACGTGCCGATTGGAACTTTCGATGCGTTGAAGGCTGCCGTTTCCGATACGATGCCAGGCGAGCGCGTTGGTGTGTGGATCAATCGTCAGGGAAAGCGGATTCGACTAAGAGTCGAGATTGGTCGGGAGGAAGATTGAAGTGATTTCATTAACGAAAACGGATCTGATGAACTGCTCAGTACATTTTTCAGGGTTTGCTGCCCGCGTTCTTTCACTCGTGATCATTTTGGTGTCGTGCAATGTCGTGGTTGCCCAAGATGCAGCTGTTTTGGAGAGTGAGCAGGAATTGTTCAGCCAGGATCGCAAAGAAGTGAAGGTGGAGACGCGTTCGCCCGAATGGCTGCGCCGACGGCTTGGATTGGCACCATCGAATAATCGTCGCGACAATGGCGACATGACAACACTGGTTCGTCCGGTCGCAGAAAAATCTAAACCATCGGTCACTCAGATTATCAGCGGCGGTCGACCCGTCGCGCTTGGTACTGTGGTGGGTGCAGACGGTTATGTGTTGACCAAACGCAGTGAGCTGACAGGTGACCCAGTTCGCGTACGCTTCGCCGATGGACGTTTGCTTCCTGCGCGTGTCGCAGCAGTGCGGCGTTCCAGTGATTTGGCGCTCTTGAAAGTCGAAACACTCGCTGCCTTGGTACCGATTAACTTTGTGGTCGACGCACCTCCGGTCGGCAGTTTTCTGATCACGCCAGGACGTACGGGGCGACCGATTGGCATTGGTGTGATTGGTGTTCGTGCGCGACGTGTCGCTCATCGGGGTCGATTGGGTGTGATGCTCAATAGCAATCCCAATGGTGTCGCAACTGTTCAAAATGTTTGGCCAGACAGTGGGGCACAACGTGCAGGGGTGAAACAAAATGACTTGATCGTCGCCATCAATGGTCGTCAGCAAGGAAGTCGTGCTGGTGTGATCGAAGCGCTACGGCAGCTGTTTCCTGGCGAAAGCGTTCGGCTGACGATTGTTCGCGCCGGCGATACGCTTGAACTCAGTGCAATGATCCGAGACATGGATGTCGTGCTGGAGTCGGAGAACGACACGAAAGTAAACGGGCCCCGTAGTGCTCGGTTGAGCGGTTTCAGCCGCGTTATCCAGCACGATACCGTCTTGGAGCCGGACGATTGTGGCGGTCCGATTCTGGACACGTCAGGACGAGCGCTGGGTATCAACATTGCCAGAGCAGGGCGGGTCGTTAGCTACGCGTTGCCATCTTCCTTGGTCATCGCGGATGTCGAGAGCATGCTGGTCGAAGCCAGGGCAAACGCGAACTAGAGTCCCTGACAGAGACATGGCGATTGACGTGACGACAGATGCGAATGCGCCACCGTTGCCGATGCTGGTGACGGGGATCGCTGGCGTGCCGGGGTACAACGCGTTTCACTATTTTCGTGCAAAGTACGGCAATCAAGTCATTGGTGTACGGCAAGCGTCGATGTGGCCACTGAAGGCGGATGGGATCGTGCCGTGCGACGCGGAGGATCGCGAACAAGTGGAACGCTTGTGGTCGAAATATCAGTTCAAGAGCTTGTTGAACTGTGCGGGCAGTTGTCGCTTGAAGTCCTGCGAATTGGATCCGCAGATGGCGCACCGGGTCAACGTCACGGGCACGCAAAATACAATTCGTGAAGCGGTCAAGCACGATGCAGGCATCATTCATTTATCGATCGACTTGGTATTCGCCGGACGTGATGGTGGTGACTATAACGAAGACGACGTGCCCGATCCCGTGACCGTCTACGGTTCAAAGATGGCGTTGGCAGAAACCATCGTGCGTGACGCTCGACCCGATGCTTGTATCTTGCGAATTTCGCTTCCCATGGGAATCAGTTTCAACGGGCACGCTGGGGCGATCGATTGGATCGCTTCACGCTTCAAGCAAGACAAGCCGGCAACTTTGTACTTCGATGAAGTGCGTACGCCGACGTATAGCGACTGCATGAATCGGTTGTTTGCAAAGCTGTTCGCCGATCCCATTTCGGGTACGTATCACGCCGGAGGGAAACGGAAACTGAGCCTTTATGATATTGCTCAGATTGTAAACGTGGTCGGTGGCTATGACCCGTGTTGCCTGCAAGGCTGCCCACGAATTCAGGCGGGCCCGATGCCTCCGCGAGCTGGCAACGTGACAATGAACTCGGCAAAACTGAGCGAAGCAATCGGCGGTGATCCATTCGATCCCTGGCCAGTGGACGATCGCTTGATACCGACCGATAGAGATTGGCATGTGCGTCAAGCAGAAACGTACGGTGGGTCTCCCGATGCAATCCATCAACTGCTTTATCAAAATCCCATCCACCCAGGGTTGGTCCCACCGTCTCGCGACGAGATTTGGAACGGCAAGTTTTAGAGCGGCAGTTACACAGTGGCGGTTACATTGTCGCTTTGCACCGAATTAGACTCTTGTCACGCACTAGCCTCATTTCGATTGATCTCGCATGCAACGAATTTTCTCAGCGGTCCTGATCTGCCTCGCCTTGCAGGTTCACCTCGTCTACTCGCACGAAACAGTGGTTGAGAAGTCAGTTGTGCCAGTCACCCAGACGGCCCGCGGCACTGTCTTCCATGATGTCAACAACAATGGCAAACAGGACGACAGTGAAGTTGGGTTAGCGCAGATTCGTGTCAGCAACGGGCAGGATATCGTGCGCACGGACGATCAGGGAAATTACGAAATCCAAGTTGATAACGATGACATTGTCTTCGTCATCAAACCACGCGATTGGGTGATGCCGCTGAACAAACAGAAACTGCCTCAGTTCTTCTACATTCACAAACCGGACGGATCACCTGAGGGAACAAGGTTTGCGGGCGTCGCGCCGACGGGACCATTGCCAGAGTCGATTGATTTCCCGATGCGAAAGCACGCAGAACCCGAAAAATTCAAGGCGATTCTCTTCGGTGACCCTCAGCCGCGAAACATCGCCGAAGTCGAGTACATCGAGCACGATGTGATTGAGCAGATCATTGCCAACGAGGCGCACGACGCAGCGTTTGGTGTCACGCTTGGCGACATTGTTTTTGATGATCTAGAGATGATGGATCCGCTGAATTGCGCGATCGCGCTGATCGGTATTCCCTGGTACAACGTGATTGGTAATCACGACTTAAACCACGAAGCACCCAACGACGAGCTGAGTGACGAGACGTTTGAACGAATTTATGGGCCAGCCTACTATTCGTTCGATCATGGTCCAACTCACTTTTTGGTGATTGACGATGTTCTGTGGCATGGCGCTAGCGATGGCCAGAAAGCTCACTACCACGGGGGCATTGGTGAGCGACAGTTGCAATTCATCAAAAACGATTTAGCGTCCATCCCCGAGGATCAGCTTGTGGTGTTGTTGATGCACGTGCCGCTGACTTTAGTGGGCGATCGGCAAGAGCTATACCGCTTGATTGAAAAGCGATCCGCCACGGTTTCCATCTCTGCGCACACCCATTACATGGAACATCGGTTCATTGGCAAAGAAGATGGATGGCTTGGAAAGGAAAAGCACCACCACATCGTTAATGTCACCGTCTGTGGCAGTTGGTGGCGAGGCAACAAGGATGAACGTGGCATCCCCAATGCGACGATGAGCGACGGTGGTCCGAATGGGTATTCGATCATGGAATTTGATGGTGCGAATTATTCACTTGAATTGCGTCCCGCAGGTCGCCCCGCCGAATACCAAATGAATATCTATGCACCTGAGGTGATTCAGAAATCCGAACTACCAACCACTGTGATTCGGGCAAATGTATTCAACGGATCACATCGCAGTACAGTTGCGCTTAGAGTTGATCGCCAAGGCGATTGGCGAGAAATGGAGCGGATCAGTCAAGTGGACCCTGCTTTTGTCGCAGAAAAGAACCGCGAAGAGTCGCTAGCAGATCGAACCTGGAAAGAACTGCCCGGAGCGCACAAGACGCCCCACATTTGGCGTGGCTTTCTGCCTGATGCGCTCAGTCGCGGAACACATGTGATCGAAATTCGCGCATCCGATCCGCACGGAAAAACGGTGACCGATCACCGTATCATTCGGGTGCAGACGCAGTCGGCTGAATAACATTGGCTCGGAACGAGCGGTTCGAGCAATCTATGAGTATTCTCGAATGCTCAGGCATCTCTCGCTGGCGACAACAATGTGGTCCAAAACGGTTATCCCTATCAATTTTCCCGCTTCGGTTAATCGATCGGTCACCTGCAAGTCCTCGCGACTTGGGGTTGGGTCGCCACTGGGATGATTGTGTACCAACAAAACAGCTGATGCGGCGTCGCGAATCGCTGCTCGAAACACCTCGCGCGGATGCACCAAACTGGCGTCCAAGGTTCCGACAGTGATGCGATGCGTTCGAATCGGCTTGTGTTTGGTGTCCAACGTGACGATGTGGAATTCTTCTTGCACGGCATCCACCGCTAAGCGAGCGAATTCGTGAGTGCAGTACTCCACCGCGGCTTGCGTACTGGTGATCTTGATCGCCGCTTGCGGATCGTCTTGGCTAACACTGGCAATGCGACGCCCCAGTTCGATGCCCGCCATGATGGTCGCGTAACTGGACTTCGTCGCCGCGGCGCTGATGTCCTTTAGTTCCGCAGCGCTACTGCCCGGAAGTTTCTCCAGCCTATTGGCAAAACGATTAGCAATCTTGATTCCGCCAACGACGGCAGACTCGTTGCGAACTCCCACTCGAATCAAAATCGCTAGCAGATCAGCCGTACTCAACGATTGCGGGCCATCACGTAGAAGACGCTCTCGCGGGCGTTCTTGCTCCGGCGTTTGCTTGATTTGCATGCCATGGATCTGTTGGTCGATCCATCTCTCGGCCCATCGGTCAGCTTGAAAGTCGGTTGATGACCAGCCAAAGAAGTCTTCTTCTGCGGACGCACGGACGCGAAGCACGCCCTCGTCGACAAGCTGCTTGATGGTCTTGGTCACGTAAGCAGGCGAAACCTCGCTGCAAACCTGTTTGGCCTGGGACTGCGAAAATTCATCCAGCCCCACCAACGGCTTGAGCACCTGCTGCAGCTTTTGTCTTCGATCCAGCATGCTCTCTACCCCAGTTCAAATGCAATCACTGCGGAAAGTAGTGGCTGCTGGTTGGGCTGCCAAAGTAATGGCTTGAGTGCGCCCCGCCGAAAGTGGAAGACCGCGCGGGCGTGTTATAAACGCGAACACGCTGACTTCGGTATCGATACGACGGGTAGTACGTCGGACCTAAACGAGAAACGCCATGCGGATAGGCTTGCGATCGATAGGGAGCCGAATAGTACGACTGATACGGGTTCACGTATTGATAAGACGGAACTGCGTACGGAGTGACCGGCTGATACTGGA
>CAYUGI010000077.1:0-8607 GCA_964444105.1 uncultured Pirellulaceae bacterium | reverse complement strand
GGGTTCACGTATTGATAAGACGGAACTGCGTACGGAGTGACCGGCTGATACTGGAACGTTGGCGCGATGCTGAACTGAGCGTGCCCTTCCGACGCAGCGGTCAGCGAACATCCCACTGCGGCAACAAGCAGTAAAAAGCGAAGCATGACAGGTTCTTTCGTTAGTGTAGAAACCGGGCCGGCGATTTTTATCTTCGGCTATACTCCTTCTAGACTAGCGAAGTGCCCGAGCCAGTCAAGAAAATGGGGCCAGTCAAGAAAATCGACTTCGAAAAGTAGCAGGCAGACTCCGCTCTGCCGCCCGCTGCGAACGACAGCGTATTGCCAAGGTTTGGCGGGCGGCAGAGCGGAGTCTGCCTGCTACATTTGACAAATCCACAGCCTGGGGCGTCGTGCCGCAATTCAAAAATTTGGAGAAATGATTTGCCCTGGGCTAGTTATGAATATTGATTGGCTCCGGTCTCAACCATCCCGGGCAAATCAGCCGTAGAAGCACAAATAGGCTGTCGATTCCTTGACGTTTACATGGAACTTTTCGTTGGCCGCGACTTTGAATTCGCTGCCTGCTACGAAATCCTCGAAGGACTCGGCACCGGGCAGCTTGGCGCTCAAGGACCCCGAAACGATTTTCATTAGCTCGTTTTCGCTTGTGCCAAATTCGTACTCACCAGGCAGCATGACACCTGCGGTGGCGCGACCTTCGTTGTTGTCAAATGCGATCGACGTGACGTTGCCGTCGAAGTACTCGTTAACTTTCATGTTACTTGGCTTTTGTGGGGAGAAATGTTCTGAGTGGAGGGAGACGACGCTAGGAAGTTGCTGCTGGCAGAACCAGGCTCGCCAAAACATCGGCAATCGCCAACGGATGACGTTTACGACGTAGGAACACATTGACTTCGTCGTAGCCGCATTCTTGCAAAAGCGCGAGTGCCGTCTCGTAACCGTCTGCGACGCGATGGATTTGATGAGCGTCCGCACCGATCGTGACGGGGA
Organism: uncultured Pirellulaceae bacterium; assembly: GCA_964444105.1. Taxonomy (GTDB): domain Bacteria; phylum Planctomycetota; class Planctomycetia; order Pirellulales; family Pirellulaceae; genus K23-9. The sequence continues at coordinate 7,615 of CAYUGI010000077.1, read as the reverse complement.
TGTCACGCTTTCGCATTTCACGCAGCATGGTCGGGTTGGGATTCATTTCTGAAATGGTCTTGTTGACGCCTGATGTATTGAGTTCCATGGCAACACCGGTTGCCGCGATCCGGTCCAGAGCGTTGCAGACATCGGGCATGATCGTTTCCAAATCCCAAGCCTTGGCGGTGAAGTTCTTGATCAAGTCAGGATGTGCCAACGAATCGAAAAGCCCTGTTTCGGCTGACTGTGCGAGATGACGAAAATACGTTCGCTGGACTTCCAGTAGATCCTCTTGCCAATAGGCTGCCCGCCATTCGGCGATCTGTGGGTGTACCGATCCGAGTACAAAATGGAAATCAGCTGACTGCAATTGATCTTCGACGTACTTCTCTTGACCCTCGAAGTAGTCAGCTTCCAAGCCCATCCGCACGTCGATGCGTCCGGTCCACTCCTGTCGAGTCGTTTCAATCAGAGAAACGTATTCATCAAACTGGTCTTCTCGCATTCGCACGTGCGACGAAAAACCAGACGGCATCGGGTTGTGGCATGTCACAATCAGCCCCTTCAGTCCTCGCTTTTCAGCTTGCTCCGCATACTGCGTCGGCCAACCGTCGGCATGCATGCACAGAGGAGTGTGGGAGTGTGATTCGTAGTAGATTCGTTCAGTCATCGGGAGGCTTTCTGGCGCAAAATCATTTCTCGTACGTTAGTGAAAAAATCGCTCGAGGGCGAGGTCGGCGAATTCACGCTAGACTGTAAGGCCATGCTTCAATTTCTATCAAAACGTAATGGCTGCACAGCCAATCCACGGTGAGAATCATTCGATGCTGAAAGCCCATTCCAAGTGCTTCGTTGCGATGTTGCTTTATTGCTGCATGCTACCGATCGGCAACGCCGCAGGTGATGAAATCACCCAACAGCGAAAGCCAAATGTCTTGTTTATTGCGGTGGATGATTTGGCCTGTTCCTTGAGTTGCTATGGAGATTTGGTCGCCAAGACGCCAAGCATTGATGCTTTGGCTGCGACGGGAGTTCGATTCGACCGAGCTTACAACCAGTTGCCGCTTTGTAATCCCACGCGTGCTTCGGTGATGACGGGCTTGCGTCCGGACACCATCAAAGTCTATGACCTGGATCGACATTTTCGCGATGAAATTCCGGACGTTGTCACACTCTCGCAGTCGTTTCAACAAGCAGGCTACTTCGCCGCACGAGTGGGGAAGATCTATCACTACAACGTGCCGGCTTCGATTGGCACGGACGGATTTGACGACGCTCCATCGTGGAACCAAACGATCAACCCGAAAGGTCGTGATAAAACAGACGAAGCATTGGTTTTCAATGCTGAACCCCATCGGAAAATCAGCGGTGCACTTAGTTGGTTGGAAGCCGATGGAGAAGACACCGAGCAAACCGATGGCATGATCGCGACCGAAGCGATTGCGTTGATGAAGGAGAAAAAGGACGAGCCTTTCTTTCTGGGGGTTGGCTTTTTTCGGCCACACACGCCTTACGTCGCGCCCAAAAAGTACTTCGATATGTACCCGGTAGACCAACTGAAACTCCCGTACGCACCACCGAACGATCGGGATGACATTCCCACGCCCGCCTTCGCACACAATTGCCCCGTCCCCCACTACAGCCTTGATGAGCCCACGTTGCTGAAAGCGACGCAAGCCTACTATGCCTGCGTTTCATTTGTCGATGCGCAAGTCGGCCGTTTGTTGGAAGCGTTAGATGAGCTTCAGTTGGCAGAAAACACAGTCGTCGTTTTTTGGAGTGACCATGGTTATCACTTGGGCGAGCACAACGGCATTTGGCAAAAACGAACTCTGTTTGAACAAGGTGCTCGCGCACCGCTGATCATTCGTGCTCCTTCGATGACAGGAAACGGACAGGCCTGCCCGCGAATCGTGGAGTTCGTCGACATCTACCCAACGCTAACATCACTCGCCAAGATCAAGGCTCCGGACAATTTGGAAGGCCGAGACCTCAGTCAACTTTTAAAAGATCCGATTGCGCCCTGGGATGGTTTCGCGGTTACCCAGATTCTGCGGCCCGCCGACAATCGCCTGAGCACGCAAGTAATGGGATGCAGTATCCGCACTCAGCGTTGGCGTTACACAGAATGGGCCGAAGGGAAATCTGGAGTTGAGTTATACGATCATCACGCAGACCCCATGGAATTTGATAATTTGGCGAAGTCTCTCGACGCTGAAAATCCAGATTCGTTGACCAATCGAACGATCAAGCGTTTGCAGCCGCTGCTTCGTTCGCGGGCGTCGGGTTTGATACCCACCGTCCCGGTCACTCCTGAACGTCTGTAACATCGCTTTTCAAACGAGCCGGTTCATCTCGCAATAGCCTGCGTGATAGAATTGGGTTGGCGACAGATTCGTCGCGGCTCATCGGCAATTCAAAGTAGAATCTCCCGTACGACTGGTTTGTGATTCCGTCATGCGAACCAATTTCATCGACAAGGTAATCCAAGTAATGAATCGTTGTTTGTTTCCGGCACTCACCGGATTGATACTCAGTAGCTTGCTCGTCTCATCGGCACACGCTGTCGCACCTGTTAATCAGCTCAGTCAATCAGAAATGAAGAGCGGCTGGCAACTTCTGTTTGACGGCCAATCGGCGGACGCTTGGCGTAACTACAAAAAGGAAGACCTTTCGGACGGCTGGAAAATCACAGACGGAACTCTGGTTCGTTCCGAGCGTGGCGCGGGCGATATCGTCACCAAGAAAAAGTTCGGCGCCTTTGAGCTCTCTTTGGAATACAAGATCAGCAAAGCTGGCAACAGTGGCGTGATGTTCCATGTCGTCGAAGGCGACGGACCTCCATGGCACAGTGGCCCGGAAGTGCAAGTCCAAGACAACGTTGATGGCAAGGATCCGCAGAAAGCGGGATGGCTTTATCAGATCTACCAGCCACAGGTTCCGCGTTGGGCCAAGGTGAAGAAAGTACCTGACGCAGCCAAACCAGCCGGAGAATGGAATCAACTCTATATCCGAATTGATCCGGGCGGACAGAGCGAAGTCTGCATGAACGGCGTGCTCTACTACCGATTCAAATTGGGTGACAAAAAATGGGATGACTTGGTCGCGAAAAGCAAGTTCGGCAAGTTCCCCGGTTTTGCCAAAGCCGGAGAAGGTCACATCTGTTTGCAAGACCACGGCGACGAAGTGGCGTACCGAAACATCAAGGTTCGCGAACTTGGACCAGGTGGATCTGTGCCACAACCGATCGATGGCGAATTGGGTCTCAAGGGCGAGCTGGCATTTCCGAATCTCAAGTGGGACAATTGGGACGCGATTAATGACGACGGTCGCGTTCGACCACTTCGACTGATGGAGTTGACTTACGCAAACGACGATACCAATCGATTGTTCGTGGCGTCACAACAAGGCGGCATTTGGACTTTCAAAAACGAAGCCGACGTGCAGGAGTCGCACATGCTGCTTGATCTGCGTGGCAAAGTTTACGATTGGAAAAAGCCGGGTGCCAATGAGCAAGGTCTACTGGGTTTGGCGATGCACCCAAATTTTGAATCCAACGGACACTTTTTCGTCTACTACAGCCACGTCGACAACGACCGTTCGATCGTGTCGCGTTTCACGGTTCCCAAGGACACGCCTAACAAAGCGGACCCGGCTTCAGAAAAGATCATCATGGAACTGAAGCAGCCGTTTCAAAACCATAATGGTGGCTGTATCGAATTTGGTCCTGATGGTTTCTTGTACATTGGTTTGGGCGATGGCGGAGATCGCAATGATCCGTTAGCGAACGGCCAAGATCTTTCGTCCTACTTGGGATCCATCCTCCGAATTGACGTGAACAACGAATCTGATGGGAAACCCTATTCCATTCCAAACGATAATCCTTTTGTTAAAACCGAGGGCGCAAAACCGGAGATCTACGCTCACGGAATTCGCAATCCTTGGCGCTTCGGTTTCGATAAGGAGACCGGCGATCTCTGGCTCGGCGACGTGGGGCAAGAGCTTTGGGAAGAAGTGAACCTGATCGAAAAAGGAGTGAACTACGGTTGGAGCGGACGCGAAGGCACGCACGCCTTTGGTAACCGAATGCCGGTCGCAAACGTATCTGATCCTCGCGGGCCAGTCTGGGAATACGATCACCGGATTGGCAAATCAATCACGGGCGGTCGTGTGTACCGAGGAGAGGCTGTTGCAGAACTGAAAGGCAAGTACTTGTACGCGGACTACGTGACAGGCCGAATCTGGGCGCTTTCCTATGACAAAGCCACCGGCAAGGCCACCAAGAACGAGCAAGTCGTTGCTGAGAGCATCCCCGTCTTGGCGTTTGGTGAAGATCAAAACGGAGAGATCTACTACCTGACCAATAGCCCCAAGGGCGAGAGTATTTATCGCTTCAGCAACAAGTAGCGTTGCAAACAACAGCGTCATGAAAGGACGACTAGCGAAGAGGCCGCTTTTCCTGAGCCGCCTTCGCTTTGTCGTCCTTTTTCTTTTTGGCTTTGGCTGCGATCTTCTGCTGCCTCGCCTCGATTTGTGAAATTCGATGGACGCTCATCTTTCGCAGCGGATCTCGCAATTTTGATTCGTATAGAAATCGCATCAGTTGTTTTGCGTTTTCAAGGCGAGTGGATTGGTCGTCACCGTCTGACATCATTGCGAGTATCGCTTGCACTGGCGGCGCGAGGGCTTTCTGGTCAACCGACGCTATTCGTATCCCCATTTGAAGCAACGATTTCAAGTCAGTTGCTTGAGCTAACTGCCCCGCTAAGTTCGCGTTGTCGAAGATCAGATCCAAATCACGCTGAACAGATCGATCATGCCCTGACAAAAGCAATACACTTTCGTACGCAAGTTTGGCTTTTTCTAGATCGCCCGCCCGTGAATACAGGTCTCCCAACGCGAGCGAGGTGAGGGGCCCACTGGATGCTTCGCGATGAATCTCCGTTAGCCGCATAGGGATGGTGCGATCGTAGCCACTTAACTGTAGGGCATAGATTTCAACGAGGCTTCCAAGGAGCGATTCACGCCCGACGAGACCTTCTTCGTTGAGAAGCATCAGCAAGAGCACACCCCACAAACTTTTCTTTCCGTTGGCAGCCGAAATGTAAAACTTGTGATCCTCCTTATCGGGAGCCAGAACGTGTCGAGCAATTTCCGTCAACGAAACTCTTTCTGCGGAGCCTGTCCGTTGAACGAAGATTTCCCGAACGTTGTCCTGTTCAACCAAAGCTGGACAAGCTTTGCGGACCTGAGCGTTCGTCGCGCTGTGAATATTCAGAATCGCCCCGTTGGTTGTAGTGCCTTGCAGTCGAATCAAGTCTCCCGCATGATCCACGGTCAGTTCATTGGCGCCAAATGTAAATCGACGTCCCTCCACCGTTCTCTCCATGGTGGTTGATTCCGATGGAAACCACTCGTCCCATCCCAGTCGGGAAAACTGAAAACCAGACTGTTGTGCATCAGTGTCCTTTCCCTCTGAATTCACGTTCCAACTCAGTTTGATAGACGAGGCATTGTTGCCCGTGGACTCCGACTTGGCTTGCTGGGTTATCGTGATACCAAAATTGAAATTTGGGATCGCCCACGCGGGAAATTGTGTTTCATTTTGAACTTCCGGCGGCGTAGCAGCGACAAGCATCACGTCTTTCTCTAGCAGCACGCAAATTTCTTGCCCGTTTGCCTCTGTCGAATCGCGATTCGATCGAAGCAACTTGACCCAGGTGCAACTGGTTCCCACTCCCATGCTGGCTACTCCGCCAGTTTCACTTTGGCTCACGATGACGCCCGTCATCGGCCGTTCGAAGTTGCGTCTAAAAATCATCAGCAACTCGCGTGCAGTCTCACTTTCCGCATTCGGATCACTCACCCGCTCACTCTCGACGCCATCTTTGTGGGCCAGTGGTTTGTCAGGTATCGAAAACGCGTTCTTTGGTGACAACTTGATGTGCAACTCGACTGTTGCATCAACCGCATGACGGACGAATTGAATCTTAGCCGCTCGACCATCGCAGCCGGCTCGATTGAGCGCTTGCCGGACGCGGCTTTCGATCTCCAATTTCGCCAGTGCCGAACCGTTCATCGGTTGGGATGTTTCCCAAAGCGGCTTGGGCTCCTTTTCGTTCGTGGTCAGTTCCAAGAGTCGATTCTTGATATGTGCATTCATCGGCTCGCTTCCGCCGCTCACCCGAATCTCGCCCCGATAGAATCGATGACCTTCACGTACGGCGATCAAGATTCGCTCGTCGGCGCGATCGACTTGTTTCTCGCTTACCTGACAATCCAAGAAACCACTCGCCAAGTATCCTCGCCTCAACGCATTGACCACACGCTGGCAAAATGCCGACTCGCTTATCGATGGGTGCATCGCTTCGACGATTTCGGGAAGCTGCTCCAGCTTCTGATGCATGACGTCAACAGGGATGGTCGTCTCGCCGTCGATCGCGATGGAATCAATCGATCTGTAGGACTCCCTGGTCACGTTTTGGGGTGGAAGCTCGAAAGGCGGCGATGCGGACGATCTAGCCGACACCAACAGAACGCTGAAACTGAGAAGCCCCAACGACGTCCAATTTGCTGCAAAGAGCCAGCTTTTCATCGTATTCCCTTCCCAACAACGATCGAATGTCCAGAAATCATCCTCACTGACAAGCTTCACTTCGATCGAAGCAGTGAAACCCACCTGTAAAGAGACACTGGTGGCGGTTAAAAACCTTGGCTCTGAATCGACTTCCTATTCAATTGCTCCGCCGCGACAAGTTATAGGCCAAGACGTCAACGCGAGTCGACTTCAAACGAAAACGTGATTCGTGACGAGTCACTGAAAAAGAAAGAAAACCATGGAACTGTTCACCATCACTTCAGTCGTCATCGCGTTGTCGGCCTTGTTCGGCTACATCAATGTCAAATTTTTGAAGCTGCCCAATACGATTGGACTGATGGTGATCGCGATCGTGTTCACATTGGTTTTGTTTGCTAGCTCGATGTTCACGGACACGTTTCTGTCTGCCGCAGAGCAATTGATCGGCGTGATTGATTTCAAGATGGTTCTTTTGGACATCATGCTGGGGTTCCTACTGTTCGCGGGAGCCATGCACACCAATTTCGACCAACTCAGAGTCCAGCGTTGGCCGGTCCTAGTTTTTTCCACTTTGGGTGTGCTGGCATCGACCTTTTTGGTTGCCACCTTTGTCTACTTTTCCTTCGGTGCGTTGGGGTTGGAGGTCGAGTACATCCATTGTCTGTTGTTCGGAGCTCTGATATCGCCGACGGATCCAATTGCAGTGTTGGGTATTCTTAAAAAGGCGGGTGTCCCCAAGAAACTAGAAACGAAAATCGTTGGCGAATCGCTTTTCAACGATGGTGTTGGCGTGGTCGTCTTCTTGACAATCATGAGCATCGCGACGGGCGGTGCTTCGGATCACGGAAAAGTCGAAACCGGTTCATCAGACGTTCACTTGGTTTCGATGCTGGCAGATGATGCGGTCGCCTCAGAAGGTGAGTCGCATGATTCTGCTCACGCAGATCACGATGCCGGAGGCGGGACCACTGTTGGCGGTGTCGCCCAGTTGTTTCTGCAAGAAGTCTTGGGCGGGATTCTGCTGGGGCTGGCGCTGGGATACTTGGTCTATCAACT
>CAYUGI010000076.1:0-24552 GCA_964444105.1 uncultured Pirellulaceae bacterium | reverse complement strand
ACTCGGCTCGGGTGGGCGAACAGACCGCACAGACATAAAAATGCTCAACTTCGGCCCCATCGCGAGCCAATGAATCGATATTGGGTGTCGACACATCGACGTTGCCGTGCAGACTAAGGTCACCCCAGCCTTGATCGTCTGACAGAATGACAACGACGTTCGGCTGCTTGGCTTGCGTCATCGATGTTAAATGTGATGACCAAAGGACTAGACCGATGATGGTGACAAGTAAGCGAATGGACATAGTGCGGTCTCGTCTGATAAGCGATTCATTTGTATTTCAACTTGGTCATTGTCATTAAGCCAGCTGTGCGGGTCAATCAGCGTCAAGTTGCTAAGCTTTATTCACCGAGATCTTCCTGTTTCAATTCGTTCTGCCTTCTAAGCCACGAAGCTGTCTTCCTTGTCCAATTCACTCCTCTCCAAGCAAGAAGCCAGGACGCGTGACGGATCATCTAAGTCACGATCGTCGGCGGGGCGGTTCAAGATAGGACCGTTTCACTTCGGGCTCTCATCGGCGATTTTTTTTGCGTTGGTTCTAGGAATTGCCTGCGGGCTGTTCCTGGGTGACTATTGCAGCCCGCTGTCGTTTGTTGGCGATGCATTCGTCGGGCTTCTGCGAATGACAGTTTTGCCCTACATCGCTGTGTCGCTGGTTGCCAACCTTGGGCGGCTTGCACTGACCGATACTCGGCGGCTGTCGTGGATCGGTGGTTTGACATTGGCGGGTCTATGGGCTTCTGTTTTTGTGGCGATCTTGGCCCTGTCTTGGACGTTTCCTCAGTGGCATTCCGGATCGTTCTTCAGCACGGCGTTGATCGAGCCACCCGCCAAAACAGAGTTGTTTTCGTATTTCGTTCCCGCAAACATCTTTGAGTCTCTGGCGGAAAACCATGTACCCGCCATCATCATTTTTTGCGTCTGCGCAGGGTTAGCACTTGCGACGGTCAAGCGTCGCCGCAGGCTTATCAAGCAACTTGATGTGGCGACGGCGCTGCTTCTTCGCGTCAGCAAGTTCATCACGTTGCTCGCTCCGATTGGTGTGTTCGCGATTGCGGCCAGCACGGCGGGAACGGTGGAGTTCGATGAACTCATTCGTCTACAAGCCTATTTGGTCACCTACATCGCAGGCGCTGTGTTTCTCGGGTTTATCGTTCTGCCCCTGGTTATCACAACGATCACGCCGCTGTCGTATCGGCAAGTCTTGCGAGTGACTCGTGATCCAATTGTGACCGCCTTTGCTACGGGCAAGCTGATCGTTGTCTTGCCGATGCTGATTCAGAATACAGAGCGTTTAATGGCCCAGATCGACGCGGATGACGAGGAACTCGCACCGACTTGCGATGTGCTTTACGCAACCGCGTATCCGTTTCCGCACATCGGCAAGCTACTGAGCATGTTGTTCATCCCGTTTGCAGCATGGTTTGTGGGGGACTCGATGCAGTTGTTTGAGTTTCCTGCGTTGTTTGCCAGCGGTCTCTTCGCGTTTTTTGGCGGGCCAATTGTTGCGATCCCGTTTCTGCTTGATCAAATGCACCTGCCGCACGATTTGTTCCAACTGTATCTGTTGTCGGGGGTGATTGGAGAACGAGTCGGCGATGCTCTGGGCGTCGTGCATTTGGCTGCTTTCACTCTCATTTCGATTTTCGGTTTTCGTAGGCAACTCGTATTCGACCTGCGATCCGTGTTGAAGGACATCGGGCTGGTGGTTGTGCTTGGAACGGTGTTTTTTGTTTCGGCGCTCGTGTGGCTTCGTCAGACCGTTCCGGCCATGCAAGAAGGCAACCGTGTGCTGTCGCAATTGAGGCTGATTGAACGTCCTGTGCAATTTAGTGTTTTGGAGAAACCCGCCCCCAATCCTTCACCATTGAAACCTGATGAATCGATCTTGCAGCGTATTCGTCGCCGGAAGGTGATCCGTGTTGGGTTCAATGAAGACAAAATTCCATTCGCGTTTTTTAATCGACGAAATCGCTTGGTCGGATACGACATCAATATGGCTCACGCACTCGCACGCGACTTGGGTGTCCGTATTGAATTTGTTCGTTTCGATCGAACAACTTTGGTAAAGCAATTGCGTGATGACCATTTCGATGTGGTCATGTCAGGTCTCGTTGGCACGCTAGAACGTGCGGAGCGAATGCAGCACACGAGTGGCTATTTGGATGTAAATCTTTCCTTGGTCGTGCCCGACTATCGCGCCAGGAAATTCAGGTCTTTAAAATCGATGCGCGAAATGGATGCGTTGCGCATCGGGTTCGTGGATCTTAGTCGAGGATTCGTGAATCGAGTTCGGCGTTCTCTCCCGGATGCCGAGATCATCAAAATTGACAACATCCGAGATTTCTTTGACAACCGAAATCCTTCGCTGGACGCTTTGCTGGTCAGTGCCGAAACCGGATCCGCGTTCTCATTGCTCTATCCAAACTTCGAAGTCGTGGTGCCACAGGAGATCCACGCAAAGTTGCCTTTGTTCTACGCGATCGGAAATCGAGACGCGGAAATGCGAGAATTCCTGGAACACTGGATCATGTTGCGAAAAAAGGACGGTACCGCCGAGGAGTTCTACAATCACTGGATCTTAGGCAAAACCGCGCACGCCAAGCCAAGGCGATGGTGCGTGATCCGCAACGTCTTGGGCTGGGTAAAGTAGACGTACGACGAACTTCCAAGTCCGTCGTACAGATTGTGGCAGCTACTTCACTTCAATCGGCAAGCTCTCGCTGTGGCTATTGAACTCCGGTGCGTACATGCACTGGATGCTCGCGACGCCGGTTTCATACTCACCGCGTAGCTGAACACGGGTGGAATACTCGAACACGTACACGCCCTTGGGCAGATAGTCGATGAAGAAATGACTTGCTGTGTCTCGTGTCGATTCGTAGTAGCCCAGTCCATCTTGAAACTTGTATCGCGAAAGCACATTCACTGGCTCGGTGCCGCTACCACGACCGTCTTTCAAATGAACATATTCCATATCGCGATCGGTTCGTAGCTCCACACGCACGACCAGTTCATCACCGACGCCGACCGGTCCATCGACCGCGACTAGCGTGGGGCCCTTGTCGGTATTCTTCTTGACGAAGAGTGATTTCGTTAGCGTCAGCGGCGTGTCCTCGTGGGGCGTGATCTTGCTGATGTCTTCCAAGTATTGCCAGTGCAAACTTCCCCAGGCCACACCGTCGTCGGTTTTGGTCAACCTGACGGTCCCTTGGTCGGCAGAGATTTCCTGCTTGGCAAATCTCTGCTCAAAGAAACCCGTTCCCGCTTCGACCTTGTCTGGCTGGATCGCTTGACCAGCCAAGCTGACTTGGACCAGTGCGTCGGACGAAAGCACATCGGTCCCGCGGAGGAGTAAGGCGTACACCGCATCGGCGGTCGCTTTGGTGGTTTTCCAGTCTTGCGTTTGCTTTTGCTTCAACATCCAAACTTTGCAGTCTTCCACTGCCTGGGCATCGTTCATGACTTCGTCGAAAGCTTCGATCATCATCGCTTGCGTTTCGATCGGGGCGCGGTACCACCACCATGACAATTCGGTGTCCCGCCAGAACATTCCCAGTTCTTCATTGGACACGCTGCGCTCTTTGATCGATGCCATAATTCCTTGGGCAGATTTCAAATCGCCAAACCGTTTCAGCGCGATAGCCATGTGAGCCTGCGACTGTCGATGGGCAAGACCTAGCCAGTGCTTGCGTGCTTGACCGAGCCAATAGTCGACCGCTTCGCGATGCTCTGGCGCGACCTTTTGGTCTTTCAAAAAGAACGACCGTCCGTACAGATAAAAAGCAATCGTTGTCGAAAGATGATTGTCGTCTCGATGGACAGGTTTGATGCGATCGTACTTTTCCTTCGCCCATGCATCGAGACGATTGAGCGATTTGACCGCGGGCGCGGGATCGATGTCGACGCCCAGGTGACGCAGGCGACCAAAGCCAGTCGTGATGTACAGCGTGATGTAATCGTTCTCGCGACCGCCCGGGAACCAGGGCCAAGCACCATTGGGGTACTGCATCTCGGTCAATTTGCGAATCACACGCCGCGTTTCTTCGTCCAAGCGGTTGTCGTCAAACAAGATGCCAACGTTTCGCCGAGCCTGGCTTTCTGCTTCGCCTTGGCGTACCCAAGGGGTCTCCTCCAGCATCACCGACTTCAAATCCTGATTCTTCTCCAGCGGGCTTTCCAAGGCAGGAGTGTTACGCCAATTTTCAAACACGCGGTGAATTTTCGGATCGCTTCCCGCGATGTGCCTTGCGATTGAATTGGCGTACAGGCGATTGAACGTCTGCTCGGTGCATTCGTACGGGTATTCCATCAGATAAGGCAGCGCCATCACGGCGTACCAAGAGGGATTGCTGACCATTTGCACGGTCAATGACTGATGCTCCAGTGAATCGGATCCGCCGGAAGCTAAGAGTTTCTCGAAGCGGAAGTCTTTGGTTTGCTTGCCGCGGATGGGCAGTGGTAGCGATTCGGTCACCAGCATTCGTCTGGATAACACCGGCAGGAATCCTTCTTCCCCGTCGGACAGTCGCCCGGTCGAACCGACCACTTTGTAAGTTAAGAAACCCAGACCATCGGGAACGCTAATCTTCCATGAATACGATTTCGATTCGCCTGCTGCGACGTCGAAGGGTTGTTCACGATCCGAGTTGCCAAGTTGAGCATCGACTGATTTGGAAGTCGCAGCGTCGGCAAAGGAAAGACGAAGCGTGCCGGTTTGGCGGGTCGCGGATTGGTTGCTGACTTTGGTGGTAAATTCCAGAATGTCGCCTTCGCGAATGAAGCGAGGCGGGTTGGGCTGGACCATCAAGTCCTTTGCGGTGACAGTCGTTCCCGTAAGAAATCCAGCGCGAAGATCTTTGTCGTGGGCAAAACCCATGAACTTCCATTCGGTCAGCGCTTCAGGCATTGTGAATTCCATTTTCACCGTGCCATCGGCTTCCGCGATCAGATGCGGGAAGAAAAAGGCGGTCTCGTTTAAGTTCGTACGTGCCGACACTTTGTCCAGGTCGACCTGCGGGGTACTCCGACCCGTACCGTCATCTTTGTCGCCCGGGGTATTTTCCGTTTTGGCAAATGGCCTGCCCTCTACGAGCTGACGTCCGTTCGTAGATATGCTTGCTGCCTTTGACAGCATCGGCGCTGACGCAGGTGCTGCCTCCATTTGCATCGCGTCGGCCATTTCCATTCCACCACCTCCCATCGCACCGAAAGCAGGTCTCGACAAATCACGTGCGCGGCGTTGGAACTGATATCCATAGAAAACTTGCGTGATCTCGTTGGGAAAGCGTCGGTAGGTGAGCGATGCCGAACGGTAGTTGCGTGACCAACTGCTTTGGATGCGTTGCAGGCCGCGAAGTTGATTTTCAAACCGCATGCCCATCGATGTGTAATCGCGCCGGAAGACATTGAAACGGCTCTGCCAGTTGTGGGTGGCGTAGGCATCAAGCGATGCATCGTAAAGGGTCGCGACCATTTCAGCAGCGGTGCGTTCTGCACCGGGTCCGGATAGAATCGCAGTCCAACGTTGCTGCGCAGCCGGCTGCAATTTGGAAACAAAATGTTCCCACTTAATCTCCAGTTCCTTGTTGGACCAAGGGACCGTAACGTGCCGGGTTGTCAGATAGGCGCGGTTCTCACGCACCATCGTGCAGGCAACGGTGAACCCGCCACGCATCTTTTCGGTGACTTCTTGCCGAATCGAAGCTTGAGTAGAACCGGGCTGAGTCCAGTAGCTTTGGAGCACTTTGCCGCGATGGATCACTTCAATAAACGCCCTGGCTTCGATGTAGCCACTGCCCCAGATGGCCGTGTACTGCTCGCCGACTTCAACCGTTGATTTTTCCGAGTCAAACAGGTGTGGGATTTTGATGGCGAACTTACCCGCGGCCGGTTCCAAGACGCGCAGCTGAGTTTCCGCCGTCACCGTTTTTCCGAATCGGTCTTGGGACTTGAAAATGACTCGGTACATACCAGCCGCCAAATCAGCCGGCACAACAAGTCGTCCCGATCCATCAACCGTCACCTGTTTTTCCAAAACGACTTCGCCTAGCTCCCACGAGTCCGGGTTGGCCGGATCGGGTTTGGGAGGATTGCCATAGCCGCGATAGCTGTAGTAGCGACGCTGGAGTGGAGGTCTTGCGACTTTGTCAGGCTGCAGCAGTGCGTGGACCTTCAGCGTGCCTTCGCTGGCAAGCGGCTGACCATCCAGCGTCGTCGTGCGGATTTTTAGTTCGACGGGATCATCCGTTGTCAGCCAACTGTTGGCGGCGACTGTAGCAGACATCGCCGTGTAGCCAACGGCGACCGTTTGTTGTCCGGATCGGGTTTCTCCCGTCGTGTCGGTCACATCGGCATAGACGGTGTAGCGAAACGTCGGCTCGCTTTCCTCGGGAACGGAAAGGTCTGGTTTGGCATCGAATTGGATCTTGAAGCTGCCATCAGCGGCTGTCGTGGTTGTACCGTGCGTGATTTCCTGGTTACCGTTGCCGATCGGCGGCATCCACCAGCAGCGACGATACCACCAGGCGGGATAGTGAACGCCGCGAACAACCCGGTAGCTGACCTTCGCATCGTTGACCGCCGCGCCGGTGTACGCTGCTGCGTTTCCCTTTAGGTTGACGACGCCTCCAAGTTTTGCGGCCTCAAGCGGAGCATCGACTTCGACACGAAACTTGGGTCGTTTGTACTCTTCGACACGAAAAGCAGTTTGTCCGCGCGGGTTTCCCATGACTGCCAATTGCATGCGGCCCATCAGACGATCACGCGGCGCGGTCACGCTGCCGCTGAAACTGCCGTAGTCATTGGTGCGATGCCGTAGCGATTCGATTTCTTTGCCGTTGACGTCCAAGAAACGCACCGTGACTTCGCGGTTTGCGATCGTGCGATAGTTATCGCTGGCCTGATTGATGGAGAGGCAAATTCCCTTGTACTGAATCGTTTGTCCGGGGCGATAGATGGCACGATCTGTGAAAAACTGCGTCTGTTCGTTGACGCGATTGCGTTGGCTGACGCTACCACGGGCATAGTTGACTGTTGCTAGTTGTTGTCCGTTGTGGCTGGCGAGAAAGAGAAGCTGCTGACTGTCGGATTTGAATCGAAACATCCCGTTCTGGTCCGTCGTGGTAGCTGGCACGGCAGCGCGTTTGTTCTGTCGCGCGCGCGACCACGCTTTGACCGTTGCTCCTGCGATTGGTTGCCCGGTGTCTGCATTGAGAACAAAGCCATCGACGAATCCTTCACCGTTGCGGCTGCGCGTGATGAGAGCAAGTTCACTGATCCAGATTTGGGTGAAATCGATCTGGTTGTCTGTTTCTGTGAAGTCAGCTTTGTGACTGGAAATCAAGTAGTAGCCACCTGTCGCAATGTCGTCAGGCGTGTTCACCAATTCAACGCGTTGCTTGAAATCCTCCGTGGCCGGTAAGTCTGCCGACCATGTGTTGACAGGACGCGCAGCGAGCATTGCTTGTCGCTCGGCGGGCGTCATCTGCTCGGGTGAGTAACGATCCGATCGGATGAATCGTTCAAAGTCGAACGGAACCAATCGAAAGTGCATTTTCGTGATATTGCGATACGTGACCGTGATATTGTCGACGGGTTGATTCCAAACTCGCTCGGCGTTGACTTGGACTTCGCGGTTTTCGATCTGCTGAATCAAATTGTGGCAAAGGTTCGATCCGACGCTGCGTGGAAACGACACCTTTCCTGTTAACGCGATCTCGCGTGCCTTGACCGAATCGCCTTCGCCGTGAATCACGCTGGCAAGTTGGTGGATTGCTCGGGCTGAAATCTTGTTGTCGTTGTGTTTTTCGGCAAACCGCTTCAACGCGGCTTTGAATCTCGCGGACTTCTCTTCGCCGAATGCCATGTTGTTGGCAAAGATCAATCGCAACAGATCCGCGTCAATCAACGCTGAGGAATCATCATCGTCGGCGTGAAAAGCGAGCAATTGCTGGTAGAGCTTGATCGCTTTAAGCGTGGGCGACTGCGAATCCGAGGATTCCGGTTCCCAGGCGACAAAGTCATTGGCCGTTGAGAACACGGGGCTGTCGGCTTGCAGGTCAAACGCGTTCGTCCCACGAGCGCCGGCCTGTTCACCAGCTGAGTAAAAGCCCAGTGCATTGTGAACCAGGACGTCGTACATCGTCGGTCGGTATGCGTCCGGTGCGTTGCCCTTTTCCAATAGGTCGTCGTATTTGCTGACGGGAATCTTCTTCAGAGATTCGGCTTGTGTGAGCGTGGTTTGAAACTGCTTGTCAATCTCCGCGAGAATTCGCGACAAGTCCCAGGTCGTGAAGTCGTCGCCTGGCGGCGCGGCGGTTTGAGTTCGCTGCATAAACCGCCAGCGATTTTGTTGAAAATAGTGCCAGTACCAATTCGCCAAAATCGCATTGAGCACCGGTTTCATTTCTGCCGGAGCCGCAGCAATCTCTTCCTGCATTCGCGTGATTTTTTCTTCGGCCTTGTTGCCTTGGATATTTCCCTCGAGCGAGATTTTCATGCTGATCCCGCGAATCGCTTCGGCGTATCGCCCCTGTTCCCGGGCCGCCACGATGATTGGATTCAGCTTTTCGATTGCCGTCTTGGGGAGGCCTTTGTTGATCGCGTCGCGGACAGCCTGCCACTGCGGAGTGGGTGGATCGGCAGCAATCACGTAACTGGCAACGACAGCGGCAATGCAGGTGATCGAAAAGGCTGTGGCAAGAATTTTGCGAAGAGACACGGATAAATTCCTTCGTTTCGGATTAGAAAAGTGCATCTGTGCTGGCACTACACCGTCAATGCGGGCAATCAGCTGCCATCAACACAACGAGCCGCTTCACGCTATCTTAGGGCTGTTTGTGTGAATTTGTCCAAGTCCTGTCGGAAATGTTGTTCAATACCAATGAGAGTGCTTTCAATGCCGCTACGCCGCGTGTGCACCGCTTTTTTTCTCGGTTGTGCTTTGTTCGCTCAGGCGAACGCCAAGGAAGGCGACCCGATCGGATTAATAAGAATGGAAGGTGGCGGAATAAGAATTGAACCATTGAGTGGGCTCGCGGTTGAAATCACGAAGTCCACCGAAGGAACCGATACGGACCAACTCTATGCAAAAGTTGTGCGAAGAACGAATGATCGTGCTTTGAGTGATCCAAGTGATGTCGAGTTGCACCTGACGCAGCGTGCCGAACTTGATCATGTTTGGGATCGTCAGACGAATGAAGTTGCCCCCTCGTTTAGACCGTCAAAGGAAAGCAAAAAACGGTCTCCCAATGCGATGCAGATCACCGCGGCCGGGGGCTTGATCGTTGTCACAGTCGATGGACTGAAGATTGCTTACGCAAGTCATACCAAATTGGATGAGGTCGCGGTGAAGAAGATCGCTGGCTGTGACGCCTTGATCGCACAGGTTCCCAGTAGTCAGTTGTCACCCGCGTTATCGCTGGCAAAGAAATCGAACACAAAGCGTTTGATCGTCAGTTCAGATGCTGCCATCGATGGAGCGGTGAAGCACATGGGCAATACACTTGCAATGATCGCATCCACTTCCGAAGTCTCGCCGGATTCTGTTCAGATCATCCAACTGGGTAGTCAGCCGATCGAGTTGCCGAAAGAACTGACGCAATTGATAGACGCCAAAGAAGCTGCCTGCCGCGCGTCGCAAGCCGTATTCGCTCCTTTAGCCGTTCAGCAAATGAGTTTCCAACCGGCCAACGGATCGCACACGCCGCGTTGGAACGCCGAGCACATGATGGGGCGTGAGCTGCTTTTCTTTTCGCAGATCTACCACGCTATGGATCCTGCGATTCCGATGATGGATTTGAATCCGAAGCAAATGCCGCCCGACTATCGGGCCAAGCATCCTGATTGGAGCGGAGCCGAGGAAGCGTGGCAGATGCAGCGTGTTTCGGCATTCACGCGGCGGTTTGCCCATTTGTTGGTTGATCTGCCGCTGGACAAAAAAGCCCCGGACAGTCGCTGGACGCCACGCGGATTACTGAAGCAAATGGAGCGGCACTACGGCGAACATACAGCCAACGTCAAATTGAAATTCAAGCTTCCCGGCTGGCCGGCAGAATAGAGCGTGATCTTTCGTCGTGAGTCTGCGCCGAAGTATGCTGTTCGCACTGCTGCCCTGCCAAATCGCCTTACTGCATTTTCTCCTCGTATGTCGTTTCATCCCCCAGAACCTTACGTCCAGCAGATCGGTCGGCGCTATTTGTCGAAACTCGCTGAGTCACCCACGCTTCAAATTGATCAATACCTGGGTGACGCGCCGGAGCTGGAGGAACTCGAAACGGTCGTGAAAGCCGACATGAGTTTTCGCTGGCAGAAACTCAATTTCGCTGGGCCAGTCGAAGTCGAACAGGCGACGTTCGTCAAACCGCCCAACGTTGAAAGCTACGTGGGCAAGTTCGGCTCGCTGGGTGAAGCTGAAACGCTTCGTCGCTTGGTGAAGTGGGAGCTATCTTTACGACGTGAGATCGGTGATCGCCCATCGCTTGCAGAATACGCAAAGCGTTTTCCACAGCTGGGTGAGGCTGACCAGTGGTTTGCCAACGAGTTCGAATCCGTTCAGCGGTCGCGTGGCGGTGACCGGCGAATTGGGGCCACTATCGGCTCCTTTAAAATTGATTCAAAAATTGGCGAAGGGTCGTTGACGGATAGTTACTTGGGCATCCAGTTTCGTCCTGTGCGTCAAAGCGTGGTTGTGAAGTTTGTGAAGAGCGAGTTTGATTCCGGCGATGTGCTTGGTCGATTTCGTTTCGAGGCGCCTTCGTTGGCATTCATGGATCGAGAACACATCGTCAATGCGTTTGAGTCGGACGTTTCACCGGAGGGAACGACGTACTTTGTGATGCCACACGTCGAAGGCATGCATCTGACGGAGCACGTGCGTGAAAATCGACTGGAATTGTCGAAGCGGATCGACTTGTTCTTGGACGTGTGTGACGCGGTACAGCATGCACACATCAAAGGCGTGATGCACCGTGATTTGAAACCGTCGAATTTGTTGGTCACGAGCACGGGTGACGATGTGCTAGTGAAGGTGATTGATTTCGGCATCGCGCGGGCCATCGGAAGTTGCCTTGGAAAGAGCACCGTCGTTTCGCATTTCAGCGACTCACCTCAGTCGTTGCAGTATATTAGCCCCGAACAAGCTTCATTCAGGCCGTCAGATATCGATACCCGTAGCGATGTCTATTCGCTGGGTGCCATTCTCTATGAACTGCTGACAGGCCAGCCACCGTTCTCGCAGGCGGATCTGAGTGCCACCGCGATCGACCAGACACTGCGTGTGATACGGCAAGATCAACCGCTCGCTCCCAGTCAACGCGTCGAAGGCTTGCCTGTAGAGTTTGATTGGATCGTGATGAAGGCGTTGGCAAAAAAACGTGAGCATCGATACCAATCGCCGGGCAGGCTTGCGGAAGATCTAAGGCGGTATCGGCGAGGAGGCGTTGTGTCTGCAGCTCCCAAGTCGTGGGTTTATCGATTCAACAAGTTTGTCGGGCAGAATTGGCTGGCAATCGGGATCGTCCTCTTGTTGCAGATAGTTCTATTAGTCATCGTCGTGTTGGCGACGTAGCCCTAATCTCTTTTGTAGTTTGGCCCTACAGTTCTTGAAGCGGCATTATGATCGGCATCACCATCCGCGGACCACAGCAGCTCGAAAAGTTAGCTGCCATCAAGATGCCCTGTGGTTTTGGTCGTTTGGCTGATGCATCGAATCCCGAATTGAGTATTGCCGATCCCTTTGTCTCACGTCGTCACGTCGAAATGGAGACAACCGAAAATGATCGTTCGCTACTGGTTCGCTGCGTAGGAAGCAGCGGGATTACCTTGAAGTCGGGCGAAGTCGTTCAACCGAGTGAAGAACTCGCCGTTACGCTTCCTGTCGAGATGCGGATTGGTCGAACTGATGTTAGCGTTGAGCGGTTGGATTTAGGGGTTCAGTTTTTGAAGCCTCCCGCTAGTCAGGCGGTTCACGGTCGGCAGCGATCCTCGGCTGCCATGTTGCCGTTGACACGTGAAGGAGAGATCGCACCGGATCGTCTGATCGAATGGTTCGAAGGGTTGATTGCGTTTCAAGCATCCGTGATAGGAGCTGTCGGTTTTTTTGAACAAGCCGCGCGGGCGGTCGTTGAGATGATTGGTTTGGATCGCTGCGTCGTCATCAACTGTGAAGGCGAGTGGACGGTGGAAGTTGAGTATGGGGCTCCAAGCACCGACGGGATGATCTACAGTCATCACGTCGTGGGGCAAGTGTTGGCGTATCGGCAAACGGCCTTTAGCGACGGAGGACGGCCGTCGACGACAAGCTCCGAAATTGGCCAGCAAACAGGCAGTGTGGCCTTTGTTGGAGCACCGATTTTTGGTGCCGATGGCTCTGTTGTGGCGTGTCTGTTTGCCGCACGCAATGTCGATGAATCCGTGTCAGCGGAAGGAATTCGCCCGTTGGAGGCTCAACTGGTTCAGGTCGCAGCCAGCGTCGTTGGAGGTCGACTTGCGAGATTGGCAGCGGAAGCCGAACAGACGCGAACTCAAGTTCAGTTGGAGCAATTTGCGTCGCCGCAGTTGGTTCGCGAAATGCAGAGTAATCCTCAATGGTTGGACGCGCAGCAGCGAGAGTTGACGCTACTGTTTGGCGACATTCGTGGGTTCTCCAAGTTGGGCGAGAGCCTGGAAGCTCAGGAAATCTATGACTTCGTACGCGACGTGATGGACTGCATGACTCATGTGATCCACGATCATGGTGGTTTTGTGTTTAACTTCGCTGGCGACGGTATCGCGGCAATGTGGAACGCACCGGGCCGTGTTGCTTCGCACGCAGAGGACGCATGTTACGCAGCGGTCGCGATCCAAAAAGCACTGCAGGAAGTCGATCAGCGCTGGGCCAGGAGAGTAGGACGTGCAGTGGAAGTCGGGGTAGGTGTCAACACAGGTGAAGCTCTGGTTGGCAATTCGGGCAGCAAGGCAAGATTGAAATACTCTCCCCTTGGGCACGCCGTGAACTTGGCCAGCCGCATTGAAGGTGCGACGAAGGCGTTTGGTGTCCCGGTGCTGGTAACCGAGGCCACGAGAAGCTTAGTCGGAGATGGTTTTTCTGTCCGTGATTTGGGGGAGATCGTGGTAGTCGGAATCGATCATCCCACGCGTGTGTTTCAGCTGGCAAGTGGCAGAGAAACCAAGGCAACTGACGAAGACACCAAAGAAGATACAGCTTGGTGGTCCCAATACGAAGACGCACTCCATCACTTCGAAGCGGGAGAGGTGACGCGAGCCGCGGCGAGAATCGAAGAACTGCGTGGACGATTTCCCGATGACGGTCCTTTGGCAGCCTTTCAAATGCGAATTGCCGATGATGACGGTCGAGGACGACCCTGGGTTCTGTCCGGGAAATAGGGGCCAAGTCCTTTGGGCACGCCAACACGGGACATTTGATGGATAAGCTGACTTTGACGCGCAGCATCAATCGGGGCGAGCGGTAGAACCCCGATCTTTCGCCGGTTGATAGCACAACCACGCTGCGTCTGAGGGGATTGAGCGTTGTTTGATTTGCGATGCTCCGATGGAGACAAGACACCGGTTCAGCTTGTCGCTGCGCAGGTCTGGTCATGATTGGAATCATGGAGTTTGCTTCAAGGAGGAATTCCAAGTGAGGATTGCTCGCTCGCGGAAATCACGTTCGCCCTGGATCGTGCGAACCGTCGAATCGTTGGGCGCAACCATCTTCGAGAGGCTCAATCAGTATCTCGATCTCTTCGGCATCGTCGCCCAGGCGATTCCCGAGCTGATCGTGAACTACCACCGACGAAGTGTACGGAATGTTTTTTGGCGTCAACTGCTGTTCACGTTCGTAGACGCCATCCCTGTCGCGATTCGAATTTCAACCGCAGCCGGATTGCTGTTGATTGTGCAGACTGCGATGTGGACCGAGTCGATGGGTAGCAGCATGCAAGCGGCTTGGCCACTGATCGTACGCATTACGATTCGAGATTTGGCGCCGATGATCGCTTCGTTGATCGTCATTGGCCGAAGCGCTGGCGCGATCGCGACGGAATTGTCATTGATGGAAGTAACGGGAGAAACAGATGTAATTGAATCGCACGGGATTGATCCGATGAGCTACTTGGTCATGCCAAGAATTATCAGCACGATGTTGTCAGTGCCGTTTTTGGCGGCGATCATTTTGCTGGTGATGTTTGCAAGTGGCTACGTCGTGGGGCTTGGAATCAACGTGGTGCGAGTTGGACCGCTGGCCTATTTGGACGACGTCGCCCGGGCGATTAGTCTGGATGACGCCTGGTTCTTTTTGCCCAAGACTTTTGTGGCTGGAGCATTTATTGGCGCGATTTGTTGTATCGAAGGTTTGGGGGTGAAGACGGCGATTACCGAGACACCGCGTGTCGCTAGCCGCGCGAGCGTGAGAAGTTTGACGGCCGTGTTTGTGATTTCTGCGATTTTGTCGTTCTTGATTTACGGCAAAGTACTTGTGTTCGATCTATTCTAAAAACTTGATGAGCGAAGACGAAACGACCAAATCGAACAGCCGCATACCCGTACTAGAAATGCGGGATGTCACGCTGCGCGAATCGGGTCGGGAATCAAGGTTGCGGCGGGTGGATTTTTCGCTCTTCAGCGGGCAGCTGGCGTTTATTCTTCGTCCTACTGGACCCACGAAGCAGTTGCTGCCCGGTGGCGCCGCGGGTTTGATCAAGCCGCGACGTGGTGAAGTGAGGTTCAATAATATTCGCTGGGCATCAGCTGACAAAAACAAACAACGAGTGATGCGGGCGAAAATTGGTCGTGTATTCGACCATTCTGGCTGGCTTCAGAATCTGAGCGTTATTGACAACATCCTTTTGGCGCAGCGGCATCACACCGATCGCACCGAACACGAACTTTTTGCCCACGCGCGAAGTCTTGTCAGCGAATTGGGCATTGCGTTTCCTGATCGCCGGCCAGCATTTGTCGAAGCATCGAAATTGAGGATCTATCAGTGGGTTCGTGCGCTGATTTGCCAACCACTGCTCTTGATCGCCGAAAGACCTTTCGCGGGGGTCCCGCACGAACAGCGTTCGCGCGTGTTTGCAGTAGAAAAACGATTTCGTGAACGAGGCGGTGCGACGGTCTGGGTAACCGACAATCGTAATCTTTGGAATAAGGTCGAATCGAGCGGGCTGTCCAAGTACGAAATCATCGATGAACGGTTGGTTCTTAAAGCGGGAGCCGTAGCATGACCGAGGTTTTTCGGCAACGTAACGCGCAGCGAATTGTCGGCAGTAGCATTTTGCTGCTGCTGATCTTGGCTGCTGTCACGATCGTCATGCTACTGCACAAGAACGAGTTTTTCAGCGAAAGCAACGACTACTTCCTGCAGGCCGATCAGTCGCAGCTGCGTGGTCTGCGTAAGTCGATGGACGTACGGATTCTTGGCGAGCCAGTGGGCGCGGTCACGGACATTTCCTATGTAGGAAGTTCCAACGAAGTTCGATTGACGATGCAAGTAAAAGTTCATGAAGACGACACAAAGAACGTTATCTGGGAAAACTCCCAAGTTGTCGTCGCGCGTAGCTTTGGAATCGGCGAACCGTATTTGGAAATCGAACGCGGAGTTGACTTGCTCGGTGCGATCGTATCGAACCTGCTGGACCAAGAAGCCAACGCATTACGCATCAAACCTGGCATGGGGCGAGGTGTGAAAATTCAGCGTTTGGTTGCTGGCAGCCCTGCCGAAAACGTCGGTTTGAAACCTGGTCAAATCATCACCGGATTAAACAACCAACCTGTCAATAATCTGGGCGAACTGTACAGCATCATGTCCAGGGTCGCCGTTGATAGTCAGCTGGATATCGAAATTTATGGAGAGGAAGATTTGACGTCCGTTGTCGCTCAGTTGGTCGAACCGAAACGTCTGGAGTCTGGCGGTACGATCATCCAATTTCAGCCGGAGCCAGATCGATTGGAAGAATTGACGCAGCGACTCGCTTTGGTGCAAGAGTCCATTGCCAACGTGGAAAAGAGTACCGTCAGCACGCTGGATTCAACCGATGACAAAATGGCTAACACGCTTGTCCCGACCTTGCAGCAGTTTCTGAAAACAGGGCAGTCGTTTGAAGCAACCAGCGATCGCGTTCGCGACGAAACTCTCAGGCGAGTCAACGAATCACTTGCCAGCATTGACGAGTCCACGCGTGTGTTCAACGAGAGACTTGATGACATCACGAAGTCGTTTCAAACGCTGGTAGAAGACCGCGCGGGGCCGGCATTCGATGAATTTGGTCAAGCTTCACGAAATCTAGGCGACGCTTCCAGTAGTCTGGAGCAAACATCTGACAGTATCGGAGAGGAGACAACGGTGGCAATGAAAGATTTGCAGTCGGCTGCGAAAACTCTCAACACTCTTTTGGACCAGAGCCGCGAAGTGGTGGATGTGCTGCAAAGTGAAGTCAATCAACTGCCCGGAACGGCTGCCAAGATCAATCGAGCAGCCGGGGGGGCAAACGAAGTCATCGATGGTGCGAAAGAACACTGGTTGCTGCGCAACGCTGTTAAACGCAGTAATGACAAAAAGGCGGGCATAAAAAAGACCGGACCCATTCGAGCGTTGTTTGGAAAATAGACCCGGGAATGCTGGTTCTCCCCTGACGTGGAGAAAGACGATTACAATTTGCCAATAAGAATCTTCCCCTCTTCTTGTGCAAAGTTGCCATGCGTTTTTTTGCGGTTCTGCTTGTTTGTCTATCATCTCTCGCTGTCCTTGCCGATGACTTTCCGGTTCCGGACAACACGGAACCACTATCGACGGACACGTTGCTTTCGCCTGAGGAAGCTGCACGACAGTTTCAATTGCCTGAGGGGTTTCGCGTCAGCGTGTTCGCGGGCGAGCCAGATGTTCAGAACCCGATTGCGATGTCTTGGGATCAGAAAGGTCGCTTGTGGGTTGCCGAAAACTACACTTACGCTCAGCGAAGCCAGCGGTTTCGTTTGGATCTACGTGATCGAGTCGTCATCTTTGACAATACGACGGGCGACCATTTTAAAAAGCGAACCGTGTTTACGGACAACGTGCAGATGCTAACGGGCATCGCCGTAGGACGCGGTGGTGTTTGGCTAATGTGTCCACCAAAACTGATGTTCATTCCCGATGCAGATGGGGATGATGTTCCCGATGGCGAAGGAGAAGTTGTACTGGATGGTTTTACGGTTGCACAAAACAACTACCACAACTTTGCTAATGGTTTGAAGTTTGGGCCCGACGGTTGGCTGTACGGCCGATGTGGTGGATCGTGCCCGGGACGAATCGGTGTGCCTGGAACGGCGGACGAGAACCGCTTGGCAATGGAAGGCGGAATTTGGCGTTATCACCCAACGCGTAAGCAGGTTGAAGTTCTGACGAGCGGAACGACGAACCCCTGGGGGCATGACTGGAATGGTGTCGGTGAGATGTTTTACTGCAACACGGTCAACGGTCACCTTTGGCACATGATGCCTGGCGCACACTTCACCAGGCCATTCCTGTTGGATCCGAATCGACGGACGTACAAGCTGATCGATTTTCATGCGGACCACTGGCACTTTGACACGGGACAGAGTTGGACCAAATCGCGTGATGGTGCGGCCTTGGAGTATGGGGGCGGCCACGCGCATATCGGTACGATGATCTATCAAGGACAGAATTGGCCCAGTGAGTACCGAGGCAAACTGTTCACGCTCAATCAGCACGGACGTCGTGCAAACCAGGAGATTCTCGAGCGGTCGGGGAGTGGCTACGTTGCTAAGCATGGCAAGGACACGCTGATTTCAAAAGACATCTGGTTCCAAGGTATCGACTTGGACAGTGGCCCCGATGGCGGCGTGTTTGTGCTGGATTGGAGTGATACCGGCGAATGCCATGAACACACGGGCGTTCATCGCACGAGCGGACGGATATATAAAGTCACCTATGGTGATGAACGTCATTCAGGCGTTTCGGATTTGTCCAAACTGCCTTTTAACGAGCGAGTTAAGTTGCTGACGGACGAAAACGTTTGGCTTCGGCGACAAGCAAGACTGTCGCTTGTTGGGGTCCCTAGAAAAGTCTCTGTGACGAAGTTGAATGAGGTGATTTCCAGAGCCGATGCGACATCGACCGAGCGTGTGCAGGCTCTCTTTGCGATCAATGCACTGGGGCAAGCGTCAAAATCGTTTTGGGAGCGGTTGCTTTCAAATTCCGACGAGCATGTTCGTTGTTGGGCAATTCGTTTCTTGACGGAAGACTGGCCCATCGATGATACGCTCGGTGCAGTTTGGAAACCGGCATCACGAGTTCAGTCGGTCAAGGCTGCCGCGACTGATCTATTGCCGATGCTGAAACAGATGGCCAAAACGGATGACTCCTCGCTAGTGCGACTCACGCTCGCATCCACGCTGCAGCGTTTGCCGGTTTCCATGCGGGCAGAGCTTGCCGCAGAGTTGGTCAAGCACCCAGAGAATGCCGATGACCACAATCTGCCGATGATGATTTGGTACGGTTTGATTCCTGTCGCCCGGGAAAATGCAGAATCGCTGGCGGATGTGGCAGTTGGATGTGAACTGCCAGACACATTGCGCTGCATCGCTCGTTGTTTGGCGGAAGAGATCGAGCGGCATCCCGGCGCCATTGATCGGTTGTTGAAACATGTTGCGGAGTCTTCGGACATTGCGTTTCAGCAGACGGTGCTCAGTGGAATGGAGGACGGTCTTCAGGGGTGGGCCAAGACTGCTAAGCCAGCGGCATGGGATCACGTCGTGGCACTTGGCACGCCCGAATTGTCGAATTCGATTCGGCAGTTAAGCGTTGTGTTCGGTGATGGACGCGCGATGGATGATTTGAAGGCGATCGCGTTGGGGAAAACAGAGTCGGATCCCCTGTTGCGGCTCGATGCATTGCGGACATTGATCAGTAGTCAGCCAGACGATTTGCGAGCGATCTGCGAAGAACTTCTGACTGACAATCGCATGAATGTTGCTGCGGCTCAGGGACTGGCGAAGTTTGACGACGAGAAAATTGGCGAGGTGCTGGTGAAGCGATACCGAAAATTTCGTGCGCCGTTTCGTCCGCAAGTCATTTCGATTTTGTCGTCGCGAAAGTCGTTTGCCGCCGCACTGTTGACCGCTATGAAAGAGGGCAAGATTCCACGTGAGGACCTTTCAGCATTTCAAGTTCGGCAAATTCAGAGCCTGGGTGATGGGGAAATATCGAGTCTTGTCCGAGAAGTCTGGGGTGAAGTTCGCGATACTTCGGCAGAAAAAAAGCAAACGATCGCCAAGCTGAAACACTCACTGACATCCGAGGTCTTGCAAGCGGCCGATCGTAGCAACGGGCGAAAACTCTTCACCAAAGCATGTCAAAACTGCCATCGGCTCTATGGCGAAGGTGGGAAGGTCGGTCCCGATCTGACGGGCTCGAACCGTGACAATATGGACTACTTGCTAGGAAATATTGTCGATCCTAGCGGCGTGGTGGATAAAGATTTTAGGATGACATTGTTGATGCTTACCGATGGTCGCGTTATCAGTGGGATGGTCACCGATGAAACCGACCGAATCGTTTCGATCCAAACCGCAACCGAAGCGTTGAAGCTGGAGAAGGACACGATCGAGCAGCGAAAGATCACGGATCAATCGCCCATGCCTGCGGGGTTGCTAGACAATTTGACCGATAAGCAAATTCGCGATTTGATCAGCTATTTGGCCCACCCGACGCAAGTGGAGTAACAGCGGCAGATGGCAAGGTGGCGGAACCGATTTAGCGGTATCGAGCCAAAGGCCCTTGATTTGCGTCAACGGCAGACAAGAGTCCTCTCCAAAGCGATGAAGCACCGCGTCAATTGACGATTTTGGCTTTGCGGGCGACAATCCGCGCCTCGCTTCGAAGCTTCCTTTGCCTGTGATGGCTTCGCTCAAAAATCGTCCTCGCAAAAAGTCTGTTTTCGGAAATGGGAATTGTCGTCCCGCTGCTCCTGATTCTTTTCACCTGCCTGATTATTTGGCGAGCGTGCGACGGGTTCGAGATTGCTTCTGAGTATGTCGGACGCAATATGTCTGAAGGCGTTCGCGGGGGCACGATCAACGCGATCTCCAGTTCTATTCCTGAACTATTCACGACGCTCATTGCGCTGTTCGTGATGCGTGACGAAGTTGGATTTTCGATTGGTTTAGGAACGACCGCTGGCAGTGCGCTTTTTAACGGCATGATTATCCCGGCTTTGTGCATCATGTTCGTTGTTGGCAGCGTGGTTGCAGGTAAACGCGTTGATTCGGTGCATGTGTCCACGAAAGTCATCTTACGAGACGGGTTGTCGTTGATCTTCTGCAACGTGGTTTTGATCTTGCTAATCAACGGGCAAGCTTTGCACTGGTGGCAGGGGTTAACGTTGATGATGCTGTACTTCGCTTATTTCGCCTACATGCTGCTATCGATGAAGCAGTCTGAGGGCGGCGATTGCGAATCAGTTGACGAGGATGGCGTCGATGAAACTCCACGGGGGCTACTTGGCACCATCGTTTACTGGATTTCCGGTGGTCCACTCTTGGATTTCGAGCGTTTCTTTGTTCGTGAACATCATCGCCGGCAAATCAGAGAAGAGACGTGGAATGCTTGGCCGTTGCTGTTGTCTTCAACAGCGTTTATCGGGGTCGCATGCTGGTTGTTGGTGATCGCTTGCGAATGGCTGGGCACGGGGCCGTCCAACGAGATTCATCGCAGTTACACCTTGTTCGGTTACACACTGA
Source organism: uncultured Pirellulaceae bacterium (assembly GCA_964444105.1). GTDB lineage: Bacteria > Planctomycetota > Planctomycetia > Pirellulales > Pirellulaceae > K23-9. The sequence continues at coordinate 3,813 of CAYUGI010000076.1, read as the reverse complement.
CGGGAATTGGAATGCCGCCGATGTTTGTGGCCGTCATCTTTGCGGCAATGGCGACGAGCGTTCCCGATACGATCATGTCGATTCGCGATGCGCGAGACGGCGATTATGACGACGCCGTCGCCAATGCGCTAGGCAGTAATATCTTCGACATCTGTTTTGCGTTGGGTTTTCCGCTGTTTCTGTACACGCTGTTATTCGGGCCTATCGCAATGGCACCCGATGTCGTGACGCAAAGTAGCGAGATACGACTGCTGCTCTTGGTGTTTACCGTCATGGGATTTTTGGTTTACTTCCTCGGGCACCGCGGTGTCAGCAACGACGGAGTGAAGTACGTCGAAATGGGGCGAGGCAAAGCCCTGATGCTGCTGTTGATCTACCTGGCGTTTGTTGCTTTTATTATTACCCGAAGTGCTGGTTATGCTTGGGTCGGGAGCGTGTCAGGTTTCTTGCAGAGCATGCTAGACGTTTTGCCTAAGCTAGGCTGAGAGTTAGTCGTGAATCAATCAGGCTACTTCGAGCTCGTTTCGCGTCGTTGCCGACAATTGGCTGGCGGCGGCGTGATCGATAATTAGCGTTGCGGACGGATGCTCTCGTAGAATGCTTGCAGGAACATTCGGGCTGATGTCGTCTTCCAACGTTGCTTTGACGGCGTTGGCTTTTCGGCGGTCGGGGACACTGCAAACGATGTTCTTTGATTTCATGATTTGTCGGATCGACATGCTGATCGCATGGGTCGGAACATCGCTCAGCGAGCCAAACCAACCTTCACCGACCTGTTGTTCGCGACAGGGCTGGTCCAGTTTGACAATCAAATAGGGCTCCTCGGTATCAAAATCAGCAGGCGGATCGTTAAACGCAAGATGTCCGTTTTCGCCGATGCCAACCAACGCGACGTCGATGGCGGTTTTGGCCAAAAGGCTGCCGGTCGAATCGATGACTTCCTGCGAATCACGGTCACCATTTAAGTAGTGAAACGCGGCAAGGTTGACTTTGTCTACAAACCGCTCTTTCAAATAGCGACAGAACGACGCGGGATGCTCCAGCGATAGTCCAACATACTCATCTAAGTGGAATCCATTGACTTTGGACCAGTCAATCCCTTCGGCTGCGACCAAATGGTCGAGTACTTCAAACTGCGACGCTCCGGTGGCCACGATCAGATTGGCACCGCCACGCGACTCGATCGCAGATTTCAAAGTTGTCGCGGCCAAGTTTGCTGCGACGCGCCCCATTGTTTGGCTGTCGGCGGTTAAAATCGTATGCATTGTTGCGCTTTGGTTCTCGTGTCGAAATCGTCAAAATTGGGTGCCGTTATTGTTGGCACAATTTTTCAACAATGCGAGAGGCCGTCAGTTGCGTTGCTGAGATTCGTACTCTTTTTGAAGGACGCAGGGATGACGTTTGTTCGATGGTTTTTTGTTGCATGTTTTTGCGCCGTTTCATTCCACTCTGCTGCGATTGGACAGGAGGCGACGACGAATCAGCAAGCGGGCGAGCAAGCGATCAGCATTCGAGTTCTGCCCGAGGGTACTGTGCCGTCAGACGACCGGTTGGGAGAGCTCAAGACTCTCAATGGGCACTTTCCAATGAAGGTGCCCGACAACCCGGCCCAGTGGTATGCCCGCGCTGAAAAATTGAAGCAACGCGTGTTGGTTGCCAATGGACTTTGGCCGATGCCTGAGAAGACACCGCTGCAGGCCGTCATTCATGGCAAAGTCAAACGTCCAGGTTTTACGGTCGAGCGAGTGTATTTTCAGAGCTTGCCGGGGCACTATGTCACTGGTTTGTTGTTTCGTCCCCAATTGCCTTCGGTAGATCCGCGGCCTGGCGTGCTTTCACCGCACGGGCACGGAGGGCGTCAGCTGACGCTTTCGGACAAGGAGATCAAAAAGCAATTGGAGATTGGGGGTGAGCATTTTGCCGCGTCCGGGAGTACGCCGAAGCTTGCACGTTGCGCTCAGTTGGCTCGAATGGGTTGTGTCACGTTCATTTTCGACATGCTCGGGTACGAGGACTCGATTCAGATCGATCGCCAGACGGCGCACCGTCACGCTGAGGCAAGACCCGAGGAAAAACATGTTGGCGTAAGTGATAGCTGGGTTTTCTACAGTACTGAAGCGGATTTGCATTTGCAGTCCATCATGGGACTACAAACGTGGAACGCGATTCGTGCTTTAGATTTCCTTGCGTCCTTACCCGATGTGGACGCGGAACGACTTGCGGTTACTGGTGGGAGCGGGGGTGGCACTCAATCCATTTTGTTGGGCGCGATTGATGATCGCATCAAGGTGTCATTTCCCAATGGAATGGTTTCCACTTCGATGCAGGGAGGATGCTACTGCGAGAATTGCAATTTCTTGCGAGTTGGAACGGGTAATGTTGAACTTGCAGCATTGTTTGCTCCCAAGCCACAAGCGATGACGGCAGCGGATGATTGGACACGCGACATGATGAAGGACGGATACCCAGAATTGCGTTGGCTCTACGCGATGCTGGGCGATGAGAACGATGTCTACTGCCGTGAGATGCTTCATTTCAAACACAACTACAACTACGTCACGCGAGCGACGATGTATCAATGGATGAATCGTCATTTGAAACTGGGGCTGGCCGATCCCGTTGTCGAAGGAGATTTTGAGCCGTTGAGTGAAGCTGAAGTGACCGTTTGGACCGATGTTCATGCGGCTCCGCTAAAGAAAGGGCCCGAGCACGAACGGGATGTCTGCCGCTGGTTGAATCAACAGGCGCAATCGGGACTCAAAACGATCGAAACCCAACAGATTCGTGATGTGGCATTGCCTGTGATTTACGGAGTGGACGCCGCGCCATCGGAAGTCGGTTTTGCTTCTTCGGACATCCTCACTTGGCAAGCGAACGTCGAATCCACAAAAGGCGGTCTCGTTATTAAAAAGGGCTTGTTGAGGAACGCCAATCGCGGCACTGAATTGCCCATGTTGATTGTTCACGGCGCAGGCACCGAAACGAAGACATTTGTCGTCTGGACGCACGAGCGGGGAAAAACAGCAGCCTTTCAGGCAGACGGTACACCTTCTGCGACGCTGCGTTCCCTTGCCGAATTCGCGAATGTTCTCTTGCCGGATTTGTTGGGACAAGGCGAGTTTAATGCGGCCAACGATGTCGCAAAAATCCAGCGTCTGGTTGATGATAAACGCTCGTATTCCGCGTTTACGTTTGGCTACAACCGGACGCTCGTTTCTGAGCGTGTGAACGATTTGATTGATGTGATCGGATACGCGCATCAAACACCTGACGCATCCGTGCGGCTCCTGTCCAATGGAGATTCCACGCCGTGGGCGGCAGCTGCGGCGACATTCGTCTCTGAAAAGCAATTGCCAAAAGTTTTGATCGACACTGATGGTTTTCGTTTTGCTCAGGTTGACTCGTATCACGACGCAAACTTCGTTCCCGGCAGCGTGAAGTATGGCGATCTACCAGTGCTATTGAAGCTCTGTTCGGGCGAATTGAAGACGCATAGCAGCGGTGAAGCTGCCGATTGGGAAACGAACTTGAAGTGGCTGGCAGAGTGAGTGCAGCAGGCATTGCCGCGCACTTTGGTTTGCCGCCTTTAGGTCAATGCCTCTAATTTAAGCCAATTCGACTAACGCGAAACGCTGGCGAGCGGCCCGTGGAACGCGCCGCTCGCTGCCGCTTTTTGATGTTGCGCCAAAACGGAAGTAATCGTCTCTTGCACGACAAATCACTATTCAATGTCGCGTATTCACAATTCACTCTCCCTCCGGGCAACGCCGTAGCGGGTTTTCGCTCGGCGATTTGTTGGCCTTGTGAGCCGCT
>CAYUGI010000075.1:19728-24565 GCA_964444105.1 uncultured Pirellulaceae bacterium | reverse complement strand
CCCGCATCCTGAGCGTGAGCCTTATTCGCGGGCGTGTTCGCCGGGTCGTTGCCGGTGGTTTTGTTCTGATGCGAATAGAGACCGGTGATCAACGTCATCAGCGACGGACGGCACAGCGCAGTTGGAACATAGCCACGCCGGAACAGCACGCTTTCTTTCGCAAGCTGGTCGAGGTTGGGGGTCTCGATTTGCGGATGCCCCATGAAACCGTAATCCGTGTAGCCCTGGTCGTCAGACAGAATCAGAACGATGTTAGGCGGTGTTTCGGATTCGGCCTTTGCGACAGAGCAGGCCAGAAATCCGATACAGAGGGCGGCGACTATTAATCTCGTCATGATCATCCTGTTGGTAGTGAATTACGTCGTTCAGCCAAGTGTCGAAAGAACGCCTCGGCTGCAAGTCGTTCTCCGCATTTCATCTTTCTACTTTTTCAATTCGTCTAATTGCAGCTTGCCGTCGTCGTTTGCATCGAGGTTCTTGAACCGTTTGGTCAGGGCGGGGACGTTACGCCCTTTTGGATTGCCGATTAATTCTTCGAGTGTGATCGCTCCGTCCCCGTTTCGGTCTCGATTCTTGAAGAACTGATCCTGTGACCTGCGTTTCGGCGCCGGGGTGGCAGTCGGTTTCAGGGGTTTGGGCTTCTCTTTGTCCAGAACTTTCAGACTTCCACCGCCGGGATACTCTGTGTTGATGTTGGAAAGATGGTCGATGAGTTCCGTCTTGAGTGAGGCGTAAACGCCAGGGCGCTTCGTTCGCAGATCATTCTTTTCGGCGACGTCGTTGCCAAGATCGAAGAGAGCCAGGTCGGTGTTTTTCAGTTCGGCGACAAGGGCGGCCCAATCCGGGGAATGTTCCCTCCCGATTTGACTCCATAGTTTGTGGTCGCCCTTTCGCAGTCCGATGTTGCCCCACAGCTCAAAGATCATGGTTCGTTCTGGAATGGTTTCCTTCCCAGCCGAAAGCATGTGCGGTATCAGAGACATGCCGCGGACCGGGTTCTTGCCATTCATTTTTGGAACAGAAATCGTGGCAGCGTCCAACAAGGTGGCAAAGATGTCGCAGTGCATCACCTGATCATCCGAGACCATGCCGTCGGGTAGTCGGCCTTTCCAATTCATCAGCAGCGGCACGTTCAGCCCGCCCTGATACGTTGTCGCCTTGCCTCCGCTCAGCGGTCCATTGTTGCCAGGGAATCTGCCGCCAGCGGTGTTCTCTTCCATCGTGCAGCCTCCGTTGTCACTGACGAAGACGACCAGAGTGTTTTCGGCGACGTCGAGCTCATCTAACAGGTCGATCAACCGGCCGATGTTGTGATCCATGTGCTCAAGAATGGCGACATAGTCGCTGCGCAGGAAACTGACGCCGCGGTCGAGAGCCTTTTTCACCCAGGCCTCGGGCGCTGAGGCCGGCTTCGATTTCTCTGTGCGAATCGGACCGTGCACAGCGTTGTATGCGAGGTAGCAGAAGAACGGATCATCCTTGGCGGCGTTTTCTCGAATGAATTTCTCGGCCCACCTGGTGAACAACTCTGTCGCGTGCCCTTTGGATGTGCGATCCGGTTTGCGGTTGTGCATCATCTTGGATCGTTTTTCGGTGATCCAATAAGGATGCGCGCCTCCGAGAAACCCGTGGAACTCATCGAACCCGCGGTCGTTCGGAACTTCTCCGCCCAGCGAACCCATGTGCCATTTGCCGAACGCCCCGGTTTTGTATCCGGCTTTGGAGAGATGCTCCGAAAGCATTTGTACGTCGCGTTTGATACCGCGATATCCGGGCGACCCAAGCGGCTGTTTGCCGGGACCGCGCCACATGCCGTTTTCCGTCGAGTATTGACCGGTAAACATGCAGGCACGAGAGGGTCCGCACAGCGGGACGGTGTGGTAATTCGGAAACCGCACACCTTTCGCGGCCAGAGCATCCAGCGTCGGAAGTTGCACTTCGGTTTTGTCCCAATTCGATGGCAAGTCACCCCAACCATGATCGTCGGAAACGATGAACAGAATGTTGGGCCGCGTAGGTGGAGTATCCGAACTCGCGCCGGAATGCTGCGGTTCTTCAGCAAGGGCAGTTCCCAGCATCAGCAAGACCGCGGCGATAAGGGTTACAAGAATTTGCATTTTCATAACTTGATCGGAAGCCTTTCAGAAAAATTGGTAACCCGACGCGTGAGCGAGGGGCAATCGATCGCGCCCAGTCCCTCGCTCACGCGTCGGGTTGCCATGGACACAGACCACGGCGAAAAATGTAGTGGACTTCGCCAGAAGTCCCCTTGCGAGTTTCCGGGACCAATCCTCAGTCGTTGAAACTTGCCAACGAGGTCCGGCAGCCTCGGCGCGCTTTTTCTTCTTCTTTTTCTTCTCCTTTTCTTTGGGCTCTTCATGTCCGGGTTTGCCGTCTTCGGCAGGTTTCTTTCCGGTCTGTCGCGGCTTCGCCCACTCACTAACCCCTGACATCATTCCCCATCGATCGATGAAAAGATTCTCTTCATCTCGTTCCGGACATCCTCATGATTGCCTTGTTCTTCCGGGCGGTTTTCCGGGCGGCCCAACTCGTTAACCCTGGTCAGCTTTCCTTTGCTGGTATAGATCCATTCCCTGTTTCTGATTTGTCGATTGCTCTTGTACTCGATGTGAACCCATTCTTTTGAGGTTGCTTCTTTGCCCAGTAGCTGCGGGAGGAAGCTTTGTCCGTGGATGCGTTGCACCGTTTTTGTCGCTGATGCAATCTCGAGGAACGTGGGCAGAAAATCCGCCAGCTCGACGAGGTCGTCGCACTGCGTTCCGGGCTTGATCGTCTCCGGCCAACTGACGATCAAGGGCACTCGTGAGCCGCGGTCGGTCATTGTCATTTTGCCGCCCTTGATTCTTGTGCGGTTTTCTCCCCAGATGGAAGTCACGGGGCCATGCGTGCCGTTGTCCGCGCAAAAGAGAATGATCGTATTGTTACTGATTCCAAGCTCATCCACGGCATTCACCAATCGGCCGACGTTCTTGTCCAGGTATTCGACCATCTCGGGAAAACACTCCGGGCCATTCTTTTGCTCTGAATCGGGTAAAGCCGTCGTCTCCGGGCCAGCGGGAACTCGGATGTATGGCGTATGAACTAACAGTGCTGGGTAATAGACCAGGAAGGGCTCGTCCTTCTTCCGCCGCATGAAATCGATCATGAAGTCTGCCAGGACGTCCGGGCCGAACCGGTCGGAAATCGATGCTTCTTCGATGTTGCCATTCACGCGAAAGTGAGGCTTGTAGTAGCGCGATCGCTTCGTGCCGTGGCAGTCAAACATCTGCCAAAGGCAAGATTCATCAAACCCGAAGGCCTTGACCGTATCATTGCGTTCAAGCCACGAGACATTCCACTTCCCGGCAATCGCGGTGGCGTAACCCGCCTTCTTCAGTTGATTGGCAAAACTGTTGAACCGCTTCGGGTTCAGATAGGTTTTATCATTCCATTTGCTCAGAACATGTTTGATGCCGGTGAACCTTGGATAGGTGCCCGTCATGATTTCAGCTCTCGATGGAGAGCACGCAGGGTTGGCAAAGCAATGGGTAAACAACATCCCGCCCTTTGCCAGCTTGTCGAGATGTGGCGTCCTGACACCGCGGCCTCCGTAGGCATTGAGTGCTTCAATTCCCAGGTCGTCGGCGAAGATCAATACGATGTTGGGTTTGTCGCGTGGCAGATGCCCGGTTGGAGTTCGTTCTACTTTCTTCCCTGGCGTCGGGGCTCCTTTTTCCCTGAGTGAGTTTTCCCAATCCTTATGCTCCGCTTTGTATTTCTGGAAGGCGTTGTACTCTTCGGCAGAGATCTGACCGTCGGAGTTGGTGTCGACATGAGGGAATAGCCACTCCCATCCCTTCTTCTGCTTATTCCATTCGTCCTGAGACTTCCAGCGTGCCGACTTGCCTTGCGTTTTCTGATCCTTGATCGGACCCTGGACCCGATCTAGGGTCTGATCCAGATCGTCCAGCTTCTGCCGCAGTTTTATGTAGGGAACATCCTGTACGGGGATTTCGGCATCGACCGCCATGGCGGCGGCTGCACCTGCGGATTCGCCGAGGACCATCCAGACCGGTTCCATGCGAAGAGACGTGAAGGCGATATGGCTGGCCGAGACACAAACGGGAACGATCAGGTTGTCGCACTGACCCTTGCGCGGCACGATGGCTTCGTAGGGGATCTTGTAGCTGCCGTTGTATTTCCCGCCATCTATGTAGACGATGGAGAACGCGCCGCCCTGCACAGCGATTTTGCCATCCTGCACGACCACCGCGTACGGCCAATCGTCGACCCCATAGGCGGCGAGGCCGACCGTATGAGGCGGATCGGTCTTACCCTCGAGGTCCTTCTGTGTGACGACGTACGATGACACCATCCGACGGGCCTGACGGACATAGAACTGGTTTGGCCAACCTCCGGTCTCATCGAACACCCCCTTCCTGAAGGAAGTCCTCATCGCATTTTGCTTCATGCTTTTAGGGGCCAACGGATCGGTTTTTGCGAAGTGAATCGAGTTGATCAGGAACTCCTGATGGAACTTCCAGATCTTCGACCGCGTGGCCCAGTCCCCGTTCGGGTAGTCGTCGTTACAACCGTAGACGGTGGACCCCATCAGGTTGCGATTCGATTGCCGGCCTCCGACAAATGGTCCCTTCTTATGCACCGTGAACTTGTTGAGTGTTGTTCTCATATGTCGATTTGAAAAGATGTCGACGCCATCGCGAATGGCTCGCCGGTAGATTTCAAATTCGGCGGGGTCATAATTCGTCGGTTCGGGGATCGGTATGCCCTTGCCACTCATGTCGAACTCGTGTCGGAAGCAGTAACCCATCGACAA